>CAZGCG010000046.1:0-3931 GCA_964524205.1 uncultured Sphingobacterium sp.
AGGAACAGAAAGGGTCTTCATATCAACTGTCTTTACCTTCTTTTTCTTCTTTCAGCTTAGCCAGCTTTCTTTTTACAATATCAAAAGGATATTTCATCGCCAGGTTCCTGATCTCATAATTGAAATCTGCAAAGGTCTCTTCCCATAATTTGGATTCCTCGGGGGTATACTTATAAAAACCATGGCCATTTGCAACTCCTTTTCCGCCTGCTTTCACGATATCATCGATCAGTTTGGGTACATGGGTATCATTGCAAAGGGTCGGATTGAGATCCTTCATTACATTATGATAAGCAGGTACACCTGTCAGGTCCATCCAGCCGAAAACGCCAACCAAAGTCATCCAGTAACCGGTATTATTGCGGCATGCCCTGTCCACATCTTCAACAGTTGCGTACCCGTTCTCAACCAGATAAAAAGCTTCACGGTACATGGCATACATTAAACGATTGCCGATAAATCCACGTATGTCCTTTCTAACTAAAGTCGCTTCCTTATTCCAGTAATTAGAAAGCTCGTAAAGGTATTCGCCTTTTTCAATATCGCTTTGATCGCCGCAAATCACCTCCAGAAAGCGGGTGGTATGCGAAGGCTCAGCCCAGTGTAAACCGAAAAAACGATCAGGATGTTTGGTCATCTTCTGCAGAATACTGATCGGAATTGCCGAAGTATTGCTAGTCATTAGTGCATCTTCTGCAATAACGGCTTCAATCTTGCCATAAACTACCTTTTTAATATCTTCACTTTCAAGGGTACATTCGATAGCCAGTTTGCAAGGTTTCAGTGCTCCATAATCTTCAGTAATAATCAGGTTCTTGAAATAGAATTCCGGATCTTCATTAACCAGTCCTTCTTCTTTTGCCTTAACAAAATGTTTGCGGATACGCGATTCGGCGGTGGTCATATCGATACTGATTGGGGCAATTGCCACCACAGGATGTCCAGCCATCAGAAGGCAGGTGGTAATGCTGCAACCCATCAGGCCCAGACCGATAACACCTACAGGAATTTCATTTGTTTTGATTGACATACACTTATTATAAATATTTAGTGATCATTCTATGAATCTCAATAGAATACCACTAATTAGATTAGGGGAACTACTTTACCGGTTTTTACTGATTCATCACAGGCAAATGCTATCCTCAAACTGTTCACAGCATCTTCAGCATGAGCAGTCAAGTCGAGGTCTTCTACGATTGATTTCAGGAAATATCTTTGCTCCCGATTACAAAGTTCCTGATGATCGGGCTCATCTTCCAGATTGATTACGAGATCTTCTTTAGCAAACATTTCATCCTTATCAAGATCTGCGTGATGAAAAAGTATTGACTCTGTTTTGGAATGTGATTCAATGGAAGCTGATTTACCAGCCCCCCCCGCATTTTTCGCTACTATTGACACTGAGCCTTTCGGACCGAATACATCTTTAACAAAATAGGCCGTTTCACTGATCATTGGTCCCCAGCCTGCTTCGTACCATCCCACCGAACCATCCTCAAAACGAATCTGGAGCTGTCCATAATTATAATTACCGGCAGGGATATCCTCAGTCAATCTGGCGCCGATCGCATATACCTGCACCGGTTTGGAACGGGTCATCTGACACATTACATCAATATAGTGAACCCCACAATCCACAATCGGACTCAGGGTACTCATTAAATTACGATGCAGGGTCCACATTGCACCATCACTCTGCTGGTTCAAATTCATCCTCATGACCAATGGTTTACCCAATTCTCCGGTCAGCTCAATAAATTTCTCCCATGATGGATGATGGCGCAGGATATAACCTACAACCAGTTTTTTATTTGCTTTTTTCGCAGCTGCAACAACACGCTCTGCACCTTCCACAGAATCTGCAACCGGCTTTTCAATAAATACATGGCAGCCAGCTTCAAAGGCCTGAACTGCATATTTCTCATGAGTATCAGGATAAGTAGAAATACAAACCGCATCCGGTTTTGTAGCTTCCATCGCCTCATCCATATCATTGAATAAAGCATATTTATTCCCCATTCTGGCATTCAATATTTCCTTGGATTTTCCCCGGGATACAAGTCCAACGACCTCAAATCCGGGATTTGTATGATAAGCCATGGCATGGGAAGCGCCCATGTTTCCACAACCTAAAACAAGGACACGTATTGGTTTTACTTGATTTGACATATTTAGTGTTATTAATTCTATCATTTTATTGCGCCAAAACCCTGTCAGCGTTTATAAATTCCCTTTCTTTAGTTCGCTAACCGCATGATCACAAGCCCTTGCGGTGAAGGCCATATAAGTAAGTGATGGATTCTGGCAGGCATTTGAAGTCATGAAAGCTCCATCGGTAACGAATACATTCTTTACATCATGCATCTGATTCCACTTATTAAGGACTGATGTTTTAGGATCATGCCCCATGCGTGCGGTACCCATCTCGTGGATTGCCATTCCCGGTATTGCAGGTCTGTCGAAGGCTTGAATATCTTTCATCCCTGCAGCCTCCAGAATTTCGGCAGCATCGTTTTTCATATCGATACGCATTTTCCGCTCGTTCTCACCAAATTCACAATCTACTGCCAGTAATGGAAGACCCCATTTATCTTTCTTTGTTCTGTCAAGGAAAGCACGATTTTTAAACTCCGGTAAATGTTCACCGAAAGATCCCAGTCCCATAACCCATGGTCCCGGTTCTGTCATATCCTCTTTAAAGTCCTGACCGAAACCCATTTCAGGAATAGCGCGTTGCCATCCTGTACGGCTCGCACTTCCTCCGTAATGGAAGCCGCGTAAATAATCACGCTCCGGCTTATCACCGAGGTTGCGGTAACGTGGGATATAAATTCCAATAGGGCGACGACCATAGTAATATTTATCATCAAAGCCTTCAGCCCTTCCTGATGCTCCGATCTGAAAGTGATGATCCATCAGGTTATGACCCAAATGCCCGCTGCTGTTACCTAAGCCATCAGGGAAGGTGTCAGAAGTTGAGTTCAGAAGGATTTGCGTAGTTCCCAGAGTTGAGGCATTCATGAAGATTACCTTTGCAGAATATTCAATATGCTCATTTGTCTCCGAATCAATCACCATAACTCCTTTTGCCTTGCGGGTTTCTTTATCGTAAAGAATCTCGCTAACAATAGAATAAGGACGAAGGGTTAGGTTACCAGTGGCCATTGCAGCGGGAAGTGTTGCAGATTGAGTGCTGAAATAAGCACCGAAGGGACATCCTCTGCTGCAAAGATTTCTGTTCTGACAGCTACCTCGGCCATTATGCGGAACAGTCAGATTGGCCATCCTGTAAACGGTCATCATTCGCTCTTTGTTATAATGTTTTTCGATTCGCTCTTTCACTGCTTTCTCCACGCAATTCATCTCAAATGGCGGAAGAAATATGCCATCAGGCAATTGAGCAAGCCCTTCGTTTTGTCCGCTGATACCGGCGAAACGCTCCACATAATCATACCATGGTGAGATATCCTTATAACGTACCGGCCAGTCAACACCATAACCATCTTTTGCATTGGCCGAAAAATCCATTTCACTTAAACGGAGACAACCACGTCCCCAGGTAAGGGATCTTCCACCTACATGATAGCCACGATACCAGTCAAATCGTTTTACTTCAGTATAAGGACAATCAACATCATCTACCCAAAACTTTGCATTAAATTCGCTGTACTGACCGGCACGGGTTTGTACCAGATGCCGGCTGCGCTCCTCGGGAGTGATTCTTCCCCTGTGTTTGAACTCCCAGGGTTTCATTAAAGCGGTATCATAATCTTTCACATGCTCAACATTACGGCCGCGCTCCAGCATTATTACCTTTAATCCCTTCTCCGTCAATTCTTTGGCTGCCCAACCACCGCTAATACCCGAACCAACTACTATTGCATCATAGGTATTCTGCTTCTCTGCTTTTATATTAATATTCATCTAT
>CAZGCG010000046.1:4031-6432 GCA_964524205.1 uncultured Sphingobacterium sp.
ATATTTCTATTTATTATCTGATACTTTTATTCGCAAAAGCAATCCAATTTGCTACGATACTTTTTTAAATGATACAAATGAACAGATTCCAGATAATGTAAATCAGAACTCAGGTCTATCTGAAACAAAATGAAAACGATAGTAAACAGGAAATTATTGGCAGGCTGTTTCGACTAATTTCATTGAGTCCTTAAAACTTAAAGAGTCTGTATTTCTAAATAAGACTTTATCATTTTGGCTATAGCTTTCTCCGTAACCTTCTACAAGATTGTTCCCCTGTAACTTAAATGCCACCTGCCTGCAGGATTGAATACCTTCCGAAAGAAAGGTATACTCTGCAATTAAAATATTGCCATTCATCCTTCCATTTATGGTTCCTGTATTTTTATCCTTTTCTTTTAAATTATAAACCAGGGAGCCGGTAATTGAGTCTCCTAAATGAGTCAGATTCATACTAACCGTATCAGCTTCGCTAGCATACAAATAACAATTTGTTACTGAAGCATTTTGCTGATTTACTATTGCCGAATTGTTTGTTTCTGTTTCCTTAACCTGAGTATTACAGGAAGCCAGGAGAATTGCTAGAATTAGAATATTAAATGTTTTCATGATTATGATGTTTGTTAAATATTTTAAACAAGATCCAGTGCAATAAAACTGCCAGAATCCAGATTAATTGGTAACAACAAGGATTTTGTTTGGTTTGATGGAACATTCTTAGTAAACGTTATTTTTAAGCTGCAACATTTATGTGGAAGAGTTGAATTATTTCAAGAAAATGAATTTTAATAACACGAGATTGTCACGTCGTCGTACCTCCTCCTCACAATGACACAAAATTGGAAATTCAGAAGAGATTCCTGCTTTTAGCTTTCAGCATTACCCTTTCAGCTTCTTTTTCGGCTTTCCCCTTTTAGCTTAAGGCTCAATAACGGTAACCTCAGATAGCGCATTGAACAAATACACAGCTCCGGTTTTAATTTCAACGCAGCGGTAGCGTTTTCTGACCAGAGCTTCTTTTCTAAACACACGTCCATCGGGTAGTGAGAAAAGGGTTTTCATTGGAAGTTTTTCTACACAAACAATATGGTCAGGTTTACTGTCATATTGCTTCAGGACCCGGTAAAGTTTGAGATCAACGCAACTGGAAGCAGCCGGGTTTTCTAGATAATTTTGAATGGCATGATTAATATCAGGCGGGAAGATGGATTGCTCAAAGAAGGGCTTCATCATCCGTTTAAAGTTATTTTTCCATTCTTGTCCGTGGGGCTTTGCTTTACGCTTATATTCATTCCAGGTCAATAAATGCGCAAACTCATGCACTGTAGTAATCAGGAAGGCATAAGGATTGAGATCATAATTAACTGAAATCCGATGGCCGGCATTTTTAAAAGGGTGGCGATAGTCACCGTGCTTGGTACTTCGGTTTCTGGAGATTTTAAACTCACATTCAAAATAATCTATCCAGCGCGCGATAACAGGAGCAGCGCCCGGCGGCAGATAATTATTCAGTACAGTAATCTTATCCAATTTTATTTCAGAAGCTGGTATACAATCAGACTGGCAAGATAAGCCAAAGAGGTCATGTAAACAATTTGAATTGCAGGCCATCTCCAGCCCTTGGTTTCCCGGTAAACCACTGCAATTGTACTGATACACTGCATTGAGAATGCGTAGAACATCATCAGTGAAAAGGCCATGGCAGTAGTGAATACAGGCAATCCGGTTTCCGGATTACGGGCAGAGGCCATTTTCTCACGTACAGATTCCAGATGCGAATCGTCGCCTTCCACACTGTAAATAGTTGCCATAGTTCCTACAAATACTTCACGAGCTGCAAAGGAAGTAATCAATGCAATGCCGATCTTCCAGTCAAAGCCCAGCGGCCTGATCACCGGCTCAATGGATTTGCCTAAAATTCCAGCATAGGAGTTCTCAAGCTTTTCGGAAGCAATAAGGCGATCAATTTCTGCAGGTGGAAGCTGTTTTCTTATTGAAACTTCGTTGTACTTGCTATCAATTTTATCAAAGCGATCTGATGGTCCGTAAGATGAAAGAACCCATAAAATAATGGATACTGCAATAATGACTTTCCCGGCTTCAATTACGAAAGCTTTTACACTACGATACATGGTCAGGAGCACATTATTCCAACGTGGCATACGATAAACCGGTAGCTCCATAATGAAGTATCCGCGTTCGCGTGCCCGGATCATGTACTTCATTACCCAGGCTACTAAAATTGCGCTAACTATACTCAAAAGATATAATGACATCAATGCCAATCCCTGCATATTAATAAAGCCCCAGACCTTCTCATCTGGCACCACCAGTGAGATCAATAAGGTATATACCGGAAGACGTGCAGAGCAGGCAATCAGCGGAGTCACCATAATGGTAA
>CAZGCG010000046.1:6532-9401 GCA_964524205.1 uncultured Sphingobacterium sp.
GTATATACCGGAAGACGTGCAGAGCAGGCAATCAGCGGAGTCACCATAATGGTAATCATCCGGTCTTTCCAGCTCTCAATATTCCGGGCACTCATGATCGAAGGAACGGCACAGGCAAATCCACCGATCAATGGAACAATAGATTTCCCGCTCAGGCCCACTTTGCGCATGATCTTATCCATCATGAAAGTAACTCTCGACATATATCCGGTATCCTCGAGAACAGAGATACAGGCAAATAAAATTGCGATCTGCGGAATAAAAATTACAACCCCGCTTAATCCTGCAAGTACTCCATTCACCAGCAGGTCGGTAAATACTCCGGGAGGCAGGATTCTCAGACTTACTTCTGTTAACCAAAGGAACAAATCCTCTATCAATGACATCGGATATTCAGACCAGGAAAATATGGCCTGAAATATCATAAAAAGTATGGCGAAAAAAATGACAAAACCAAATATCTGATGAGTAAGAACCTTATCGATCCGGTTACTCATTGTTTCCTGTTTGGGATCAGAATGGACTTTCACGGTGTCGAAAAGCACATCATTGATGAAATTATACCGGGCAATAGTCTCGGCAGCCTGTGCTTTTTGTGAATGAAAGTTGAATTCCTTATTGAGCCCTTCTACCCTCTGTTTCTCCTTTTCGGATAGAAAAGCCAGGTGCTCATATTGATGAGCGATTTGCAATGCCGTATATGGCTTATCAATTTTCAGCTCATCCTGAATTGCTTTAATCAGCCCGGGTGCTATGCTTTCAACCTCAATGGAAGGCAATTGTAGAGGAATAGAACTATTGTTCAGTATGGCCTGCTTCAGACGATCAATTCCCTCCTGCTTTCGGGCTGAAACAGGAACTACCTGAACCCCTAACTTTAAGGCCAGCTCATCAACAGAAATTTCAATTCCTGAGCGGGCAGCCAGATCCATCATATTCAGGGCGATAATGATGGGAATATTCAGATCTGCAATCTGTGAAAAAAGCAGTAAATTTCTTTTAAGATTTGAGGCGTCTGCAACAAAAATGATCAGATCCGGAAAGTCAGCCCCTGATTTATCACTAAGTGCATCAAGTACAATACGCTCATCCCTGCTTTTAGGATAAAAACTGTAGGTACCGGGAAGATCTGTGATTTGAGCTGTACGCTGGTCGGGGAGTTTACAGTATCCCGTCTTCTTCTCGACAGTCACTCCAGGAAAATTACCGATTTTTTGATTTAAACCGGTTAGAACATTAAAAAGTGTAGATTTTCCGGAATTAGGGTTACCAACTAACGCAATTTTTAAATCGCCGTTCACCTGAAGATTATTGCATGATGATGGTCGAAGCTTCCTTTTTTCTCAGAGTAAGCTGATAACCTGAAACCGTAATAGCCATGGGATCCCCCAGTGGAGCTAAACGTTCAACAACGATAGATTCACCCGGCAAACAACCCATTTCCATCAATTTAACAGACATTTCAAGATCAGTAAATTCTTTGATAATTCCTGTTTGCCCTGGTATTAATTGTGAAAGCTTCATATCCCTGTTTAAATCTGAATCAAAACTAATGCTTATTTGAATTAATTCCAAATAAGAAAATTGATTTTACAAAATTATTAGAAATTATGGTTGAAGTGGAGTTCCGGCAAGAGCAGGAGCCCGGTAAAATTTTGGACATTTACAACCTTTCTTAAATATACTGCATGAACTCAGGCTCAGGAAAACAAGCAGAACGGCAATTTTAAAGCAGTTTTTCATTAAAGCGAACTCTATGTAAAAAAATATAGCTAAAGATTCCCATTCCAACTCCAGTCATATCGGCAAATAAGTCCCACCATTCTGCAGAACGGTAAGTAAAAACCTCGAGTTGCAGGATCTCAATCCCGGCACCTAAAAATAATGTAATTCCCAGAATTTTCAGGATCGTCAAAGGGCGATAAGAATAACTTGCCTGCTGTCTGATTTTCCCATAGAATAAAAATACTGTCAGAACGAAGAAAAAGCCTGTATGGGCTAATTTATCAAATCCCTCAAAAAAAGTAAAGCCAACCTTACTGGTATCAGTTGGGGGCATCTCACAGAGTATAACCACAAAGATGGCCCAAAGAATAGAAAGATACTGGTATCGTAAGGATTTTAACATTAAACCCCTATCTGTGTTTTGTAATCTCCGGCTGATAATAATTCTTCGACCTGGGCCGTGTCTGTCAACTCGATCTTAACCATCCAACCGTCTCCATAAGGATCACTGTTAACCAGTTCAGGCTTTGCATCCAATTTCTTATTGATCTCAAGAACCCTGCCTGTTAATGGCATGAACAGATCTGAAACCGTTTTTACAGCCTCTACCGTTCCAAATACATCTTCACGGGCTACTTCTTTTCCAAGGGTATTGATATCGACATAAACGATATCGCCCAGTTCATGCTGTGCAAATTCAGTGATACCAACATAAGCATGATTACCTTCAACGCGTATCCATTCGTGATCTTTAGTGTATTTTAATTCTGCCGGAAAATTCATTGTGTTTTGGTTTTTAGTTTTTTCAAAAATACTCTAAGAATTGCAGACTTGCAATTCTAAATTTAGAGGTATTTGAGTTTATAGATACTGAGGAATGCGCAATGTCATGATTTAAGAGTCTGCTCAGGTTTGCGGGTTCCGTCATTTCGAACACATCGGTAGTATTATCTTCTTATGGTTGTAATTTATGGTGTGGAGAAATCTGTTGATGTTGGGCAGTGCTTTTGATCATGGGATTTCTCTTCGCTTTAATAATATTTCTAATCATAACAATTGTTTTCGCTCACCGAAATGACGGGATGGGTGTCCGTCATTTCGAACACATCGGTAGTATTATCTTCTTATGGTTGTAATTTATGGT
>CAZGCG010000046.1:9501-14950 GCA_964524205.1 uncultured Sphingobacterium sp.
TCCGTCATTTCGAACACATCGGTAGTATTATCTTCTTATGGTTGTAATTTATGGTGTGGAGAAATCTGTTGATGTTGGGCAGTGCTTTTGATCATGGGATTTCTCTTCGCGTTTAAACTATTTTTTAAGACAACAATTGATATCGCTTATCGAAATGACGGTGCATTACACATACCCTAGCATAGCCAAAAACCTATCAAAGGTTGAACCTCAAATTAACTCCAAAATTGCTGAACGAAGTATTAAAGGTCTGTGAGGTATATGGTTTGGTAATATTGCCATCATAGAATAACCTCATGGTAAACCGCTGGTTTAACACATAATCAACGGATGGCCGGGCGGTAATATTCTTCGCTCCTGATGAAACCTCTGCGTCTTCAACATCTGCCCGGTAGATCACCAGCTTACGGTCAGTTAAGGCAAAATCCATTTTAAAGTTCATGTCATTATCAAGTTTCAATGACTTGAACAATCCGAAAGGAAAACGGAATTTTGTGGTACGGTAACCCAAACCAAAAACTGCTCCGTCCTCTTTCTGCTGTGCAAGCTGACTATTCGACAAACTAAAACTCAGGGCCCTTGATTTGCGATACTCCAGGTTCAGGGTCATATTATTCTTCAGCCTGACGTCTACCCCAAATAAGGGCAGAAACTGCTCAAACAAGGTGATCTGCGAAAACTGATAGAATGGAAGGAAGTTTCCACTGGCATCTTTCACATTAACAGCACCATTTGATTCCTGGTAACGTACCAATGAGTTAAATCCGTTCACGCTGTAAAGTGAGCGGTATGCATGATTAATATCAACAGAGGTAAAGATCTCATTGAAGAAAGAATATTTCGTCAGCCCGTTATAGCTGAGCCTCCAGTTAGGAATTGGCACTTTGGGGAAGCGATTGAGGGAAACCTTGTTTGCATCCTTACCGGTATAGGCCGCCATGAAAGAGGCAATCAAAACATCCTGTGAGCTCTTGCTATAACCATCTGCAAATCCTCCGGCAGAACCTGAAGAATTTGGATTTTGTGCTCCCAATCGCTGAGAAATTATGGTTCTGTTCTCCTGAAATTGTTGAAACAGACGCGAAGAGTTGTTTAACTTATTCTCCTTACTGAATGCGGTTTTCAACGAGAAAAAGGAAATATTAAAGTCTCCGGTAGTAACCGGACTCAAATTTTCGAAGCTATTAGTCGAGGGAAGGAATTTGAAATTTGTTGAATAATTAAAACTCTGGCTTTTGGTGGCGGTCAGTTCAATACGAAGGTCGCGGATAGGCTCAATCAAGCCTCTGAAACTCATATCTTCTTTAATTGTATTGATGTATAACTGGTTCAGCAATGAGTCGCGGGTGATCCAGCCATTCTCCAATGATCGGGTCCTGATATCCTGCTGTCCACCAAAAATAAAATCATAACCCGGAGCATTTAAACTAAGATCCTGCCCAATGAAACCTGTTTTTGGAAGATAGCCGGGCAGGAAGGTTCCCTCGGTTTTGGTATATGCCCCACTGATATTTTTCAGGCTAGTGATCAGATTAATCAGGAAGCCTGCAGCTTTACTTTTATCCTCCTGGTTCATGCTTCTTACAAAGCCAAATTTATTATACAGGGCCACCATACTCAAAGTAGGGTTAAGCTGTACTGTGCGTGAATTCTGAATCGTATTTCCTACATTAATCCTTGGGTCATTCATGGTTAGCAAAGGTTCCGTTTGCCAATTAAAACCCGAACCATAACGGGCTGCCACTGTAATCCAGTCCAGTCCCGGAATCTTATTGATCGGAACATTATAAGTCAGGTTCATGGTGTGACCGTAATCTGTAGTCCGGCCCAGTTTCATAAGGTTTTGCCAGAGCGTATCCCGTTTTAGCCCATTTATTCTTCCCTCAGGCTCATCAATAATAGAATAATTGGTTGCATTGAAATCTATCTGCATGGAACGGGTCAGGTTCCAGCTGATGCCGTAGAGACGTGACATCTGGAAATTTTTATTAAAATTGGTATTGATCGGAAGGAAGTTATTAGGGTCATTATCCCGCAAAGTATTTTCAGAATATAATCGGTCAACATCTATCCGGAAATTCAGAATTGATGGTAAAAGGCTGAAATTAAAGTCCCTGATCAAGGAAAGATTCTTCGATTTGATCAGCTTTTCGAAAGGAGCAATGCTTTTTGCTTGTTTCGAATAATTATATTGAAATCCAGCTCGATAGGTCTTCTGAATAGTACTCTCATTGATGAAATCACGGTGATTAAACTCATTAAATGCATAGCTGGCACTCAGGTTTTCAATATCCCAAAGGCGGATTTTACTTTCAGGATTGGTTTTGATCTTACGAACATCAGTAAAGTTAATACTCTTCCTTGCGGTATAATCCTCAGTAATGAACTTCAATGAATCCCGCACCTCTTTTGAAGAATTCTGGAGGGTGGTTTTAAACTCAGTATCCATAATTCTGGGATCATATTGAGGTGATGCTACCTGTTTTGAGAAGTTCACATACATGGGTACTTTTAATCCGGTACGTTCAGGGAAGAATTTGCCAAGTTCCACATTTCCGGAAAGATCAAATAGCATATCATCTTCCCTGTTTCGCTCGCTTACCCTGCGGTCTATAGAACCGAAGCCAATGGTACTCTTGCTACCTGAGATAGTAACATCTGCAAAATCTGCAAGTTTTGCGTTCATCCTGGCGGTTGCAGCCCAGCCTCCGCGTTCATCAAAATCTGTTAACCGCATCTCATTAAACCAGATCTGAGCTGATTTATCGAGTCCGTCATCAAGACCCGGACTTGCTAAACTTCGCAATGGATTACGAACCCCTAGCATATAAACACGAACTTTACTCAGATCGGGCTGCCCTTTGACGGTGATAATGTTCTGCCCGTCCTGATAAATAAAAGGACGATTAATTGGCCATGGTTGTCCGTTAAAAACTGCCTTGTTTCGAGCAGCTTTTGCTTCCAAAAACAATCTCAGCTCTACATCAATCTTATTCTGGTCGGGCCAGATCAGACCCGGGGAACTGGTACCCGGGCTGGTGACTTTTAACGGAATTTCATAATCATAATAATTGTCCTGATTATCAGTACCAACCCTAAGAAATGCCCGAAGGTCATTATCCCTGACCTGATCACCTTCCGCGTGAATGAACATTTCCAGGCGCTTGTAGGATCGGAAATCATTCATGGTTGTTCTGAAGGCTGCACGACCGTATCCATCCCGAAGATTTCTAACACTCAACGCGAGTGACTGTTCATTCTGACGGGACTCACCTCTGAAATTTGTATAATCTATCTCTCTGGTAATTCCCGGAGGTAGCACATACGGTATTGGGGTACGTTTTCCATTCTCCTCAATATTCACCGCACTTACATCAATTATTGAATTGTCGAGGCCGGGATTGATAAGTGAAGGATCAGCAATAACCTTGGACGGGTTATTTTCAGAATTGTATCTTCTCCACTCTCCTCTGACCAATTGTAATTTCGCCAAACGCATTATGGTGGTGTCAGCAAAATCAGTCATGAACATTCTGATAAAGCGAATCGATTTAAAATCATTAATATTCCCTACTTTTTGCAAATATTCTGCAATAGGAATTTTAAACTGGATCCACCTGACCGTTTCCTGAGTTCCATTAGCCAGTCTTACCGTTGCAGGAACAATGTCTGAAACATAATTAGTTCCTACTGTAAGCAGATCCTGAGGCCGAATGGAGACCTTGTACTGGAAATATTCATCTGCCTGTGTGGAATTGTTATCCCTGTTGATATCCTCACCATCAGGAAAAGATGTTGCTGCAGTATTCTCAATTCCGGTCTGGTCAAGTGATTGCTGAGCAGTTTTTGAGTTTCCTTCAGGATTATTATACTTCTCATACCTCTTTAGAATTCCGGCATTTGCCTGATCCAGGTTTGATCCCCTGTAATATTGAAAATCATCTGATGCAGGATCACTTTCAATTGAAATTGCAGCCTGAGGATTGATACTGGCCTTAACCTGATTCAAAAAAGAACCGAATTGCAGTCTCTCGTCTGCGCTACTCAGTCCATCAATACCTATATCCTGAAACTGCCTGGCCGTAGGGTTATTGTCAAATGCCTGAATAACCGGCTGTAATTTTGGAACCCTTCCCCATACGGTACTTTCTGTCTTTGCAGTATTCCCATCTATCGGCAAGCCATTTTCCATACTTTTCCTTCCATCTTTCAGGATATCTTCGGTGATGTTACCCAGATTGAAATAGAGATCACCACCTGGACTGGTTTTATTGTAAATGAACGGATCTAGCATCCACATTTCTATGAACTCGATGTTCAATGCCTCAAAGTCGTTCGTCTCTAATTTCCTGAATATCCCACCCCATCTGCTTCGCGGATTGGTTAGCGTACCAGAAGAAGTCAGTCCCGAAGTAGTGAAATTATATGGCCCCCTGATTGTTGGGTAGAAAGCCAGATCGAAGGTTGGGAGAATGATTGCCTGCCCGGTATTGGAATCTTTGAAAGGAAAAACCTCCCGTTCAAAAACCTGACGTACATAATGATTTGATAATTCATTCTTATCCCTTCTGATATTATCAGGTGTAAGTGTATTTCCTGTCAGGAAAAATATCGGATCAATATTATAAAAAGCAAGTCTTGCCCGGTTATATCCGTATGCCAGGTCATTGTTCAGCCTTGATTCAGGGAAATACTGTGGGGTACCCGATATCTGCCAGGAAATAGCACTTTTTATATCAATCATCGACCTGCTTGCCTCAAAATCGTCCAGATAACTTGCCCCGTTCCTGCTTCCGGCAAAATTCAGTGCTCTTGGGTGCCCCGGAACCAAACTGGCATACTCCCCGTTAAAGGTGATACTGGAAGGCTCTTTGGTATTGATGAATGGAATCTTATCTACCATCCGTGTAAGCCACCTGGATGGAGAATTATAATTTGCATCTATTCCCCAAATTGTATTGGAAATGGCTTCCTCCCCAATATTCACTTTCTGAGTGAGCGGTTTTTCCGTCAGGTTCATGAAGGTACCACCGAGATTCAGTTTATCGTTTACACGATAATCAAAACGTGTACCGGTAAGCGAACGCTGCTGTAATCCAAAAAGTTCATTGTTTTCGAGTTTGATTCTTATTGGCTGCCCTGAGCTCAAAAGAGCTGAATTTAAAATTCTGACCACACCTATATTATAATCTACCGTAAAGTCGACCCCCTCCTGCAATGGCATTGACCCTGCAACCACCTGTACTGAACCCGGTGGAACATTTATAGCATTCAATTGAAATTCTGAACCTCCCTGCGACTGATAGGTACCCCTGATCTGATATCTGTTCAATTTGGCAAACAGTTGTTGAGCGATTACTTTTGTGGAGTCGTAAAGAGGCTGAAAAACATATTTATCAATCAGATTACGCTCAGATACCGGATTAAAACGTTTAGCCAGATCAGAACC
>CAZGCG010000047.1:0-14785 GCA_964524205.1 uncultured Sphingobacterium sp.
TACAATTGACTATCTGACTTACATTTTGAGAAACAAATAGTGAATTAATGAAAAAACTAGCCCCGAAATCCGGATAGTTAAACAGATCATCCCCCAGAGTAGTAATGCTCACTAATTCAACATTCTTTAATTCTCCACTTCTGGAGAAAAGTGCCCTCAACAGGCTCATTGGCGTTGAGGCACTTCCATGGACAAAAACCCGCTGTCCACTTTTTATTTCTTTAACAGCATTCTCAGCTGTGCTATAATTGACTACCATTTTTATGATTTCAGACTGTTATTATTATTTCTGAAAGTTAATCAATCCTGCTTTAAATCCTGAAATACAATAAAATATAAAGCAAATTGATCGATACAATAAGTCCAATTGGTACTTTGAAATGACCACCCCAAAGTGCCATAATTAAAGGGGATAAGTTTACACAAAATGGGGAAAAAAGTACTCAATCTCGCCTTTAAAGACTTCCGCACCAGGAATAATTAAAATCACTTTAAATTAAAATTACTTATTGATGTACGAAATAATATTAAACACGGGTTAAAATGGGCTTTAGTAATCGAATGTCCTATGAATCAGTTGGCTAAGGCATAGATATTGAGTTTATTAAGGCTGATGCGAAAGAAGAACTACTATTTATTCATTTTTTTAATTGTCTTTTCGGCGATTAAGGTTTTTTCTCAAAAACCGAAGTTCAACCTGAGCAAGCTAAATAGTACTAACGACATTTCACAACACACCATTCTGAGTATTCATAAAGATAAATTTGGCTTCATTTGGTTCGGCACACAAGATGGTTTGAACCGATATGATGGGTTTAAGTTTGATGTCTTTAAATACTCCGATAATAATAAGCAATCCCTACCCTCAAACTATATTCAAACGATCAGCGAAGATAAGGATGGCAATCTATGGATTGGAACCAGAACCCATGGTATCAGTAAATTCAGGAGATCTGACCGAGCTTTTATTAATTACAGGCATGATTCAAAAGTAAAAGAATCATTAAGCAGCAATAAAATCAATCAGGTCTTAGTTGATAAAAATGGAAATCTTTGGGTAGCGACCAATAAGGGTCTGAATCTGCTAGACAGCAAAACAGAAAGGTTTCAGCACTTCTTTCATAATTCATCAGATAATAGCTCACTGAGCAGTTCTAATGTTATTTCAATTTATAAGGATTCGGGAAACAATTTGTGGGTTGGAACAGATAATGGGTTGAATCTTCTTAATTCAGATACCGGAAAATGGACACGATTCTATGATAAACGTCCCGGGCATCAAAACAATAATTTTATCAACACTATTATTGAGGACGACCAAAAGCAATTATGGGCGGGAACTTATGAAGGCCTGAATCTGATAAATAAGCAGAGTGGTGAATTTACATACTTCGCCATTGATCCGGAAAAAAATTCATCTTACAAGGTGAATCCTGTGTTTACACTTGCTAAGGGAAGTCAAAATAAATTATGGATAGGGTCAAACACAACACTTCAGTTATTTGACACAAAATTAAAAAAGAAGATAAGTATTGCTGATAATCAACAAATCGAGGGTTTAACTCCTGATGATGGAATTTACTCACTTTTAAATGACAATTCAGGAATTTTATGGGTAGGAACCTCAAGTCATGGGGTTTTAAAATATGACAGAAATTTATCCTATTTCATTCCATTTAAATATTCTCCTGATAATACACCTACTGCAAAAAATATAATCAGAGGAATAGCCGAAGATAAAAACGGAAACCTCTTTCTGGCTACGGATGCCGGCCTGGATTATTTTGACCGCTCAAGCAGTACAATACAAACTTATAAACACGATATAAATAAGCCTGGCAGCCTGGCAAGCGATTATACCAGCCAGGTTTTAGTAAACAAAGCCAATACCGGTGTTTGGGTTGGTACAGCATCTAACGGACTGGATTATCTTGATCTTAAGACCAGACAATTTAAGCACTTCAAAGCCGGAAAAGGCGACTATACGATCAATAATAATGGAGTATATGCTTTACTGGAAGACAAAAAAGGCAGGATCTGGATCGGTACGGATGGTGGCGGAGTAAATGTTTACGATCCTGTAAGCAAAATATTTACAAAGTATACTCACGATGATAATAATCCTGCAACAATATCTGATAACAGCATACAATATCTGTTCGAAGATAAAGCAGGCAGGATCTGGATGTCAGGTTATAGTAATGGGCTGAGCATTTTTGATCCTGAAAATCAAACCTTTTCCCATTTAAATAACTCAAACAGCAGGATAAGCAGTAATATAATCAGTGCTGTCTGTGAAGATAGAAAAGGTAATATTTGGATCGGGACTATGGAAAGAGGTCTCAACAAATATAATCCAAAATCAGGGGCATTTAAATCCTATAACGAGGATAATGGCCTGATTAATAATACCATCAATTTTATCACTGAGGATAAAATGGGTTTTATCTGGATCAGTACGAACAGTGGCGTTGTCCGCTTTGACCCTGAAAAGGAGATCTATCGGAATTTCGGAAAACATAATGGCTTGAAAAGCCAGGAGTTTAATATGGCTTCAGGTGTAAAATTGAAAAGTGGAGAAATTGCCATAGGAAATATTAACGGGTTTAATATTATTGACCCAACCGACCTTAATTTAAATAAAAATAAACCAAAAGTAGTTCTCACTTCGCTGGAAATACTAAATAAGGTTGTACCTATTGGGAAAGATAATTCCCCATTGAAAGAAAGTCTCCTCATAGCAGATGAAATTACACTTGAACACTCTCAATCTGTTTTTACATTATCATTTGCAGCACTCGACTACTCAGTTCCAGAAAATAATAATTATGCCTATAAACTTGAAGGCTTTGATAAAGACTGGAATTATGTAGGAAAGGAACGAAAAGCAACCTATACGAATCTTGATCCTGGAAACTATGTATTTAGGGTAATTGCATCTAACAATAATAATATCTGGAATCAGGAAGGAGCAAATTTACGAATCAATATTACTCCGCCTTTCTGGATGACCTGGTGGTTCAGAATGTTAAGCGTACTGATATTGATCGGCTTAGTATATCTGCTCTTCAGGTTCAAAATGAGAACAGTACGAAAGCAGAAAGCAGAATTAGAAATACTTGTAAATGAAAGAACCTCACAAATATTAAAGCAAAGTAATGATGTAGAGAATCTTAACCAGGAACTTCAGAAACAAACTGAGATTCTGCTGGAGCAAAAGAATCAGGAATATAATGCACGTCTGCTTGCTGAGGAAATGAAAAAAGAAGCTGAACGGGCTAATCGTGCCAAAAGCACATTTTTAGCAACAATGAGTCATGAAATAAGGACGCCAATGAACGGTGTACTTGGAATGGCTACCCTGCTTTCTGAAACAAGGTTAAATCATGAGCAGCTTGAATATACAAAAGCCATCAAACAAAGTGGGGAGTCGTTATTGAATATTATTAATGACGTACTTGATTTCTCAAAGATTGAATCCGGAAATATTGAACTTCAGGAGCATAACTTCACTCTCGAAAAATGTATTAACGACGTATTCAGCTTATTTCAGCCAGGTATAAAAAATGATAGGGTTATCATGCGATACAAGATTGATGATAATGTACCTGAATATATTATCGGGGATAGTTCACGGATTCGTCAAATCTTAATTAATCTGGTAGGAAATGCTGTTAAGTTTACAGAATCAGGAGAAATAATTGTTCATGTTCGCGAAATTAATTCTGAAACTGAGGGTATCAGACAACTTGAATTTATGGTAAGTGATACTGGAATTGGAATTCCCGAAGAGCAACATTCAAATTTATTCAAGGCTTTTCATCAATTGGATTCGTCTATTACAAGGCAACATGGAGGTACCGGACTTGGATTGGTTATCTGTCAGCGACTTATTAAAATGATGGGTGGTACAATTCAGATAGATAGTAGCAGAGGAGCTGGGACAAGGGTAATTTTCACCTTGAATTATAAAGTTGGAGTAACCAAAGAAAATGGGCTGGCAGCTATTATGAAAGAAACAGATGGGGTATTAAATGAAAGTGATAAACTAATCAGTCCAAATTTTGCATCAAAACACCCCTTTAATATTCTTGTTGCCGAGGACAATCAAATGAATCAAAGGGTTATTCTCAGGGTATTGAAGAATCTTGGCTATGCCCCGGCTCTGGCAAATGACGGCTTAGAGGCACTGAAAATGATGAAACTTAAACACTATGACCTGATATTGATGGATATACAGATGCCAAATGTAGATGGTCTCGAAGGGGCGCGAATGATCAGAAAATTATATGGAAAGACTCCGGCAATCCTCGCATTAACTGCAAACTCCGCAAATGAAGATCGGGAGGCTTGTTTAAATGCCGGAATGAATGAGTTCCTGACAAAACCGATTGACATAAAGCTACTTATTCACCAACTTCAGGAAATTTACAGAAATAAAATGCAGAAGGTATCTGCCTAGTTATCTGATTTCTTTAAATTCGAAGCATGAATCAGGTTTTCAGATACCTGACATTTATATGAGAAAAATCTTATTAGCCCTCGCGCTGATCAATCTTATTTTCATAGCAAATGCTCAGGAAAACAGAGCAATCATTACCGGAAAGATTACAGATTCCAATGGTTTTGGTCTGCCTCAGATACAAATTATTCTGGAGGGAGCAAATCAGAGAACAATTACGGATGAAAGTGGCCATTATTTATTAAAGGCAGAACCGGGTAAATATATACTGATCATAAAATCAATTGGTTATAATACCGAAAGACGTCCCATAATTCTAATTTCCGGTGAAACTTCCACCCTGTCTTTAAGTCTTTCAAAAGACGTTTATGCATTGCAGGAGGTAATTGTTTCAGGTTTAAAGGTAAAAAGCGCTACCGCTACAAAAACCCTTATGGAATTGCAGGATATCCCTCAATCCATATTGGTGTTAGGACAAAAAACGATCAGGCAGCAGGCCGTATTTGATCTGAGTACCCTGAGCAGAAATATAAGTGGTCTTAACTTCACAGGAAATTATAGTGGTGCAGGTTCTTCTCAATTTTTCAATGCCCGGGGGTTTGACCTGAATGATTCACAAAATTACAGGCTTAATGGAATTATGATCTGGAATCTGGGCAATAATTATTCTGACAATATTGAGCAGGTAGAGTTTCTTAAAGGACCATCCTCTATCCTGTTTGGAGATGCAACACCCGGAGGAGTCATTAATTTCGTGACAAAAAAACCACTTCCGGAATTCATGAGCGAACTAAGTTTCAAAACAGGATCATGGGGATTATTAAGACCTTCCCTGGATATTACAGGACCGCTTAACAAAGAGAAATCGCTAAGATACCGTCTGAATACCAGCTATGAACAAATGAACAGCTTCAGAAATTTGGTTTCATCAAAGCGTTCATTTATAGCTCCTACGCTTAGTTGGGATATCAATAACAAATTGTCATTAAGCTTAGAAACAGTTTTTAAGACGTCGGAAGCTGTTGATGATGCTGGATTAGTTTCACCGGATGGTACAATCAGTGGTCTGAAAAATTTAAGACCGGAATTATACCTTGGGGATCCCGCCAGGAAATACCTCTACAGTGATCAGACCAGTTTTTTAACGGCAAAATATGATCTCGGTAAAACATGGAAGATCAAAGGAACCGGTTTTTATGGTCTTACCAAAAACCGACCTTGGGGTTTATGGTTTGACCAGCCTGATAATCAGGGGAATTTTGCCAGAAGAGCTTATGGCTATCATCAGCGTTCGGGTAATGGATCAGCATCTATTGAAGCTAATGGAGAGTTTTATACCGGAACCATAAAACATAACCTGCTAATTGGCGCCGAATACCAATCTACGAGATACCGATATACTAATGAAGGAGCATTAAGTCTACTGGACACCAGTAATTTGACTAAACCCATAATTAATAACATACCTGCACTAACACCAGCAGAAAAACCATACAGGCCGTATGTCTCCCTAATTACAAGGGGTGGAATTTATCTTCAGGATCAATTGATGCTTTATAAGGATAAACTTCAGTTTTCAGCAGGTATCAGAGCAGGAAAAACCGATCAGGGTAACCATTATTTTCAAAACCTGCTTGGCGGTACCGATTTTGAGGGATATCAGGATAATATCATCAGTAAAAACGTAATTAGCCCAAGACTTGGTCTGGTTTATAAACCAAACCAATGGACTTCGATATATAGCTCATGGTCAGAGGGATATGAGATAAATTCTCCTGATATATTTGCACAAAATTTTCTGAAATATGCCAGTCCGCCTGCAACCATCAGCAATCAACTTGAGTTTGGAATAAAATCACATATTTTTAAGCATAAACTGGGAATTAGTCTGAGTGTATTTGAAATCAATAAACACGATCCCTATGGCTATGTTTATCTGAATCCACTTAATCCCAATTACGACGAATATAATGTTTACTATGAGGGCCATCACCGAAGCCGGGGATTGGAAGCAGATATTGATGGTAAACTCTCTTCATCAATTACATTGACAGCCGGAGCTGCCTATAATATTACCAGTGTGATTAATGATCCGGGTTATCCGTCTGGGAATTTACTGCCAAATGCTCCCAAATACAGCTCAAACATCTGGTTAAACTATGAGTCTCAAAAAATACTAAAAGGTTTAACAGCCGGAGCAGGTTGGTTTTATAAGGACAAGTTTTATTCAAGTATTTCCAATGACCCTAAGCTGCTTATTCCGGCAGGATACACAATGGATCTTGCTCTGGGTTATAAATATAAGAAGCTGGGTGCACAGTTAAATGTGATGAATTTTACAAACAGGGTCAATTATCTTAATCCCTGGCAATTTAATTTATTCGAAGTGAGACCGTTACGGCAATTTGTATTCACTTTAAACTATCAGATTCTGGAGAAAAGCAGAGAATAAAGCAATTCAATTTTACCAGGAAACAATTGAGTGAAATTGGGGCAATCATCTCCAGGATAAAATACCATCAGTCTGAGATCACCCCTATTGGATAGGTTTTTCTGCCTGTTTCTCTCTTTCTTTCCTTTTGAAATAGCCCCTCAATAGAAAACTGCTTTTAAGTGCTTCCATGTTTTGATTGAAGCCATCAGTTCCCTTCCGAAGATTATCAATGCTCAAATTAAGATTCTTTACCATGACAGAGTCTTTCAAAAATGCATTTGCGGGCCCTTTGCCAGAGCTTACATCCTGCTGAATACCTTTTACTATAGTTCCAATATCATTGGTTAAACGATCTGCCTGGTTACCGACTTTATTCATTTTAAGAACAGCTTCATTGAGGTTATATGCAAATGCAGTGTCTTTTAAAAGCATCCCTACAGAGCCTTTACCAGCCTTCATATCAGCAATAATGGTGTGCAGATCATCAGCCATCATACCAGCCCTGGATGTAGTTAAACGAAGGTTTGCAGCCGATTGACGAATTTCCTTCGGGAGTGTCTCATCATTAAGTAATTCCCATAATGCAGTACTGCTATTGACCCGCTGCACGGTAATCTTTAATCCTGCCACAATTTCTGAAATATCATTGTTTGTGTCTGACAGTTTTTTGAGAATTGCATCGGTATCAATTGGTTTTTTGGAGAAAATAACGTCCCCTTCCTGCGCAAGTTCTGCATGTTCCTTACCGGGAACGATATTGATAACCTTGTTACCAACAATACCATCTGTCCCGATCGAGGCAATCGCATCTTTACGGATAATATCCTGCATTTCTGTATCAATCATCATAGAAACCTCAATTGTAGTATCATTAACAATTTTTATGTTTTTAACTGTACCAGCCTGAATACCTGAATAGCGAACATTATTCCCGGGAATCAATCCCTGTACATTCTCAAATTTTGCTTTCAACAAATAAGTGGAACCAAACAGGCTTTTATTTCTCCCGATCATAAAGAGCAGCAGGATAAGAAAAGCCAAGCCACTAAGGACAAAAACACCCAGTCTAACGCTATTTACAATTTTCTTCGCCATAAAAATTCTATTCAAAAAACAGTTTCACCTTTGGATCAACTGATTGTGTTATTTCTTTATATGTAGCGCTCGCATAACACTTTCCATCTATCAGCATCACAACCCTGTCACTTGCCATACGAACACAATTCATATCATGTGAAATAATCAATGATGTAGTTTTATACTTTTGCTGTATTTCTACCATCAGTTCGATGATTTCTTTACTGGTTATGGTATCCAAACCCGTTGTAGGTTCATCATAAAGGATGATCTCCGGTTTTAAAATCAATGTTCTGGCCAAAGCGACCCTTTTCCTCATCCCACCTGATAATTCAACAGGCATCATATCAATGGTATGTGCAAGCCCAACATCTTCAAGCGCACTAATAACCATTTTATCCACATCCTTTTGGCTAACTTCTAACCAGTGCCTGCGCAATGGAAATTCCAGATTTTCTCTTACAGTCATTGAATCATATAAGGCATTACTCTGGAACAGAAAACCCACTTTCGCTCTGATCTGATCTAATTCATCATGGTCCAGATCAGGAATATTATGACCAAAAACATGAATACTACCCTTATCTGGTTTTATCAATCCAATAATGCACTTAATGAGCACTGATTTTCCTGAACCCGATTTGCCTAAAACAACCACACTTTCCCCCCTGACCAGTTCAAGGTTAAAATCCTTCAAAACATGATTCTCGCCAAAGGATTTACACAATCCTTTGATAATCATTACTTTGTTTGATTTTATATCCAGTTTTAATTCAGAGTGCATATTAATTAATAACCCAAAATATCAGTAACCTGAACAGCCAGCAGGTCGATCACAAAAATAATTACAGAAGAAACGACAACCGCTGAATTAGCAGAACGTCCTACCCCTTCTGTACCCTTGCTGCTGTTATATCCCTTATAGCATCCTATAATTCCTACTGCAAATCCAAAAAAGAAACTTTTTGTAAATGCTGGCAAAACATCACCAAATACCAGGTTATCAAAAACCTGTGTCCAATATAAAGTAAAGCTTGTATTGGTGTGAATATTAACACCAAGGTAAGCACCGTATAATGATACGGCATCACCCAGCATTACCAAAATGGGAAGCATTAATGTACAGGCTAAAATTCTGGTAGCAGCAAGGTATTTAAATGGATTGGTCCCGCTTACTTCCATCGCATCAATCTGTTCGGTAACCTTCATCGATCCAAGTTCAGCACCTATACTGCTGCCTATCTTTCCGGCAAAGATCAGGGCTGTAATTACAGGTCCAACCTCGCGTATGACTGCAATTGCAACAATTGCGGGCAATTGGGCTTCCACACCATAATCTGCCATAGATGGCCTAAGCTGCATGGTTAGAACCAGCCCCATAATAAAAGCTGTCAGGCCTATCAAAGGCAGTGACTTATAGCCAATTACATAACATTGTTTTAAAAACTCAGAAAATTCGAAAGGCGGATTCAATCCATGCCTGAAAAAGCGCAGAGTAAATCTGAATAACTCGCCATTAAGGGTTAAAAATGATTTTAAATCTGACTTTAAAGACATACAATTTATAGATACAAAATACCCACTATTTACAAAAATAATTGAATGTGAGAATGATCAGACTGACAGATGTCAATAAAAAAACTGACTAAACTCATATTTATCATGAATCAGCATTTGATTATGAACAAGAACAGAGCCAGAATCTATTTAACCTGATTTCCTTTAACCCTTTCAATAAGCGCCCTGGCGGTTTGAATGTTCCAGCCATCAAACCGGCCTCTTTGCACAACCAATTCATTATCCTCAGGATGCTGCAAATAATAATGAAAAACAAATTTTCCCTTTGGGTTATACCATCCTACAATCTGACCAAAACGCAAATCGTTAAAAACCAAACTATCTCCGTGATGCTCCACAGTATAAAACTCCTTTGAAAACCGGATCAGTTTATGGAGATCCGGATGATCCAGGACAGGATTTAAGAGCGAGTCATTTCTTGGAAAATACTCAAACTCCATCGATTTGCTGTTATCAAACAAAGACCTAAAACCAACATGATAGCCTTTATTATCACCCGCCACCACATACCAGAGCCAATTCTGCAAGGGAGCAGGCGATGTAAAATAACGGGTATATGAAATTTTCTTTTCCTCGAGAATCTTCCTGACATCGCTGTCAATAACCGCCTTATTTACAAGACAATAGATAAGGTATAATGAACACATCCCCAGCCCAAACCTCCACCAAATTCTTTTTTGCTGATCTTTCCCAGCTTTTAAAAACAAGAGTGCTAGAAGAGCAATACCAGGCCAGATTGAAAAGAAAGGATCAGCTACATAAATTGCATTAAAAGATATTCGCTTATGGCTAAATGGCTCGAACCATCCAACGCCATAATTATTGAAAGCATCAATAAAATCGTGAATAAACACCAGAGAAGTAAAGAACAGAAACCATTTTAACAAACTAATATTATGGGGACGATGCCAGCGTTCAGCCAGCAATGCTAAAATTAGTCCTGATATTAAACAGAAGAGAAATGAATGGGTAAATCCGCGATGAGCCAGTAAATTGGATGAGGTATCCATCCAGAACGAGGCTATAAAATCAATATCAGGGATACTCTGAGCCAATGCACCCCAAAGCATGGCCTTCCTCACTAATTGTTTACCGGCAAAGGCTTCACCCATGCATGCACCGAGGGCAATATGAGTGATCGAATCCATTAATTTGAAACTTTTATGCTTACCGGGGTCCCTCCTTTATCCCTGCTTTCATCAGCAGCCTCCATAAATGCGATTATTTCTAATGTTTCTTCCGGATTCACTGGTGCGGTTCCTGTTTCAAAAAACATGATAATTTGTTCAAGCAAAGGATCGTAACCCTTAAATTCGCCTAAAGTAAGATTTGCCTTTTCGCCAAAAACGGTTCCTCCAAAATCGCTTGCAGCGACTTTCCCCCCATAATTATAATTGCCATTACGTGTGCCCCTAAAACTTCCGAGCCTACCATCATCCCAAACACCCACTACAACATCAGTGTCTTTGGTATGTATTCTGGTCACCTTTTTACAGCCTGTACCCATTATAGCAAATAATAGCTCGACCCCATGAATACCGTACCAAAATAAATCCGGATGCGTCTTTTCTATAATTGCCGGACTAAAGGTTTCGGCACCTAACACTTTGCCAATTTTCCCTAACTTAATATCAGAAATACCTGTAATAAATCTTAAAGATGAAGAAGAAAACACAGGGGTTTTGTATTTTTTCGCAGCTGCAAATATTGCTTTTGCATCCATCAGGGATGTCGCAATTGGTTTATCAATAAATACCGGTTTACCTGCTTTTAATACCTGAAGAGCCTGTTCAAGGTGTAAACGGCCATCATTGGTTTCCAATAAAACTACATCTACTTTCTTTAACAGATCGGCAATAGAGGGAACAATTTCTACCCCCATCTTTTTCACTTCTTCGGTATATCCCGGAATTCTTTCAACACTGGTAATGATGTCATTACTGCCTTTGGGATATGCAGCAACAATTTTATAGCCTTTATAAACTAAAGCAGCATCTGTGGCATTTAATGTTTTGGTAAATGCTACAGAATGTGAGGTATCTAAGCCAATAATACCGACTCTTTTCCCTGTTAAAATGGCTGATTTACCATAAAGTGAACTTATATTTCCATAGATACCTAAACCAGTACCAGCCAAAGCAGACATTTTTATAAAATTTCTCCGATTATAAGTACTCATAAAAATCTGTATTAAGCTTGTTTGTATACTTATCGCTTAAAGCAAGATAATAAATTATAGTTTATCTCTGTTCTCATAAACTTTCATGATCGCATTGACAACATCATCCATATCCTGAGTGCTGCCCAGTAAAGATGCAACTCCTTCAAGAACCACCATTTCTTCATTACAGACCAAATCACAAACTGGCATTTGCATTTCTTCCTTGTAGCGCTTAAGCCGGGCTGGTGAATACAATGCCTTGTATTCTCTTAATCCGATAATTTCGTCTACCCATGGCTCCACATGAAAACCTCTTGCAATGTATGGGCTCAGATTAATCCCTTCTGCAGAAAGGGCTTTCAGAAATTTACTTCTGTCGGCATTGTTAAAATGTTCCTTCCGATAGCTCATTGCATATTTATAGTAGCCGGAACTTTCGGTTCCCGGATACTTTTTTTGAGGAACCAGTCCTGGAAAACCCTTAAGCTTAGCATCCAGATAAGCGGCATTTTCATTTCGCTTTTCAAAACGCGCGCTGGCGCCGGCAATCTGCCCCATCAGAACCGCACCTTCGAATTCATTCATACGGTATTTAGGTCCGATGGTCACATTAAACCCTTTGCGATTGGTACCGTGATTCTGAACGGTAAAACATCTGTCCATTAAAACCTCATCATTTCCAATGATCGCACCACCCTCCCCACAGGAGATTTGCTTGCTTGCCTGAAAACTGAAACATCCCAAATCACCAATGGTTCCCAATTGCTTACCCTGATATTTTGCAAAGTTTGCCTGACAGGCGTCCTCAATTACTTTCAGATTATGTTTTCTGGCAATAGCCATAATACGCTCCATATTGCAGGGCATACCCATAATATGAACGGGAATAATGGCTTTCGTGTTCTTATTAATCTTCTTTTCTATCTCATCAGGATCAAGCTGGAATGAATCTCTGTCCAGATCTACCAATACTGGTAAGGCCCGGCTCGTTAAAATAGCAGAAACCGTTCCGAAATCACTGTATGGTGAAGTTATGATCTCATCTCCGGGTCCAAAATCCATGGCTTCAACTGAAGTCGCCAGGGCCTGAGTTCCCGACCCTGTTCCAATACAGAGCTTGGTACCCATCAAACGGGCATATTCCTTCTCAAATGTTGCTACGGTTCCTGTTGGCGATTGAATGCGGCTCCAGATACCACTTTTGGTTGTTTTCACAACCGAGTCAATTAGTTTCTCATCGGCAATCATTGCAGGCCATTTAGGCCAGACCTTTACTCTCACCGGTGTTCCACCATGTATAGCCAGTTTTCCGATGTATCGGGGGGTATTTCCAAACGCAGGAATCACGTTTGAAAAAGCAGTTGCAACGGTAGTGGCAGTAACTGCTGTAATAAAATTCCTTCTGCTTAAGTCATTGAATTTCATAAGATTATGTTTATCCAGATTTCTGGGATGAATATAAATTCAGAACCATTCTTCAACTCAAAATAGCTATTGAGTTAAAATATATTCTAATATAAAAATTTGCGTGTACGTAACCGATTTTTTTTACAAATTAGACAACAAAACAAAAAGGATCAGAACTTATTTAGATTTTCCTGTTAACAGTTTATGTATTGCTTTCATGAGGATTCCTTCAGCCTCGGCAGTTACGCCGGATGCCTGACCGGTTTCATAACCACCCTGCGAATAGGCTATTGCATTACCGATATAACCCACTCCATAATCGCCATATCCGGCAACAGCCACAAACAGGTCCGGCCGCACAGCTTTAGCAGCAAGCTGATACTCCACAAAAGGCTCACCAGGAAGATGCAGAATTCGTGCATTTCCGATACTAAGCAATGAAATATCAATCTTTTTCCCTGCTTCTAAGCGCTTTAACCAGACCAACTTGGATAGGTTGTTTGATAAAAATACAGAAGTTTGTGTTTTCATTGCTGCTTCAAGGTTCTCTATACCTGCTGCAGGCTTTAATGCCACTGGCTCAACGATCCAATTCACCGATGCATGATTAACCAGTTCACGTTTCGTATTATCCCATGCGCGTTTCATCCCATCTGCCAGTCGCTCTGCAAGGATCAGCCTGTTCTCCTTAGCACCGTCATTATATTTTCCGGCTGTTAAATTACCTCCGGCCCCATTAAAATGAATGTGCAGAGCATCAGGAACAGCCAGCTGTCGCATAAAACGCGCAATACCAGGAAAATCCGGATTGGAAATACCGGTACGGTAATAACTTTGAGGATGAGAGGCATAATAACTAAGTACTGCCAATGGTTTATCATTATTCCAAAAACTGATCAGAGAAACCATCGGGTCAATTAATCCCTCAGGTGCTGCACGAATAATTGAATCTTTAGTTGCAGATGTGCGGGTATACTTAACTTTTCCATCAGGACCAAGAATCCGGCGGTTTGAAGCCACTTTATAAACCTCAGCCTGCCCGGTTCCGATATGTGTAAAAGGAACAGCACTAGTAATGGATTTACGAATAGCTTGCCCCAGGCGCTGGATCAGATCCCTTGCATAGCTGCCTTCGAATGCGAGTGTACTTAATCCGGCTGTTTTGAGCATATTCTCAGCACCAAAATCAGAAGTCGGTGCATCATGCTGGTGAATAGCATGTACTACTACTCTCGAAGGAATAGTACCCGCAGCTTCAGCCATAATGCGTTTAAATTCATCCTGACTATCATTGGCAATACCAATCCAATCTACTGAGCACATTACAATCGGATCACCTGCACCTAAGATCACAATACCTTTTGCCCTTAATCCCAGATCCCAGCTATTAATCATCGGATCATAAGTTAAACTGCTGCCAACAGGTGGGGTTGCATCTACATCAAATGTTGCCAGTTTCAGTTGACTCTGAACAGTATTTGGATAGAAATCTTCTGCGAGAGCAGAAAAAGTACTATTCAATAAAAGTATATTGAAACAAAGTAGAAAAGTGTATATGGATTTTAAAGTAATTCTCATGATTTAAAATCCATATACACTTTTCTACTTTGTTTCAATAAAAGTATATTGAAACAAAGTAGAAAAGTGTATATGGATTTTAAAGTAA
>CAZGCG010000048.1:0-14702 GCA_964524205.1 uncultured Sphingobacterium sp.
TTTCTGAATAATGAAGTTACTTCCTATTTTGTTGAACAACTACTCTCTACCTTAAGAGGCCCCCCTACGGAATAAGTTTCTTTCTCCTTTTTTAATTGTGTTGCAGCATTTATATGCCTGCAGGTCTATTCCGTTTATTTAATTCTAATTCCATAGAAATGAAATCTGTTATTTTATATATTTTACTGTTATTCACTTTTTCAAGTTCTTACGCAAAATTAGCCTCAGTCGAAGGACGTGTCATTGACGGGCAAACAAAAGAAACCCTTCCCGGAGTACTTGTTACTATTCCGGATCTTAAAATCTCTGTTGTAACTGATGCTTCGGGTCGGTTCAAATTCAATAATATCCCTGAAAAAGGTCGTTTTCTTGTTGAAGTTCGATATTTAGGTTATCGCACACTTATTGAAACGATAGATTTCTCGCAGAAGATTAGTCTTGAATTTGCACTTTTTCCCAGTGTGATTGAGGCTAAAGAGGTGGTTATTACCGGAACAGCTTTCAGTTCAGACAATCGGAAAAATAGTACAGCGGTTTCTGCAGTAACTAAAGATCAGCTGATTAATCGGCCATCTGGTAACCTTATTGATGCAATTGCCAAAGTTCCCGGAGTTTCACAGGTTACTACAGGAGGGGGTATTTCAAAGCCGGTAATTCGTGGCCTGAGTTATAACCGTGTAGTTACCCTTGTTGACGGAGCTAAGCAGGAAGGTCAGCAATGGGGAGATGAACATGGTATGGAAGTAGATCAGTACAGTGCCGAGCGGGTTGAAGTATTACGTGGTGCAGCCAGTTTGTTATACGGCTCTGATGCACTGGGTGGGGTAATTAATGTATTGGAGCCATTGCCATCTCCTGAAGGACAGGTAAGAGGTGAGGTATTGACCAGTTATCAAAGTAATAATGGACTCAGCGGAAGCTCTGCGATGCTACAGGGCAATAGCAATGGATTTATCTGGCGTGCCAGGGCTTCCTTAAAAAGTGCCTATAGTTATGATGCTCCCGGAGGAAGAATAGCAAATACAGGATTTAATGAAACAAATTTTAGCGGGCAGCTTGGATTCAACAAGAAATGGGGTTATGCACATTTAAACTTATCCAGTTTCCAAAATAATATCGGACTGCCTGATTTTTCGAGGAATGCGGATGGTATGTTTGAAGATGAAAATGGTTCAGTTTTAACAGATAAACAGTTAAAGGATCGTACCTTATTTCTTCCTTTTCAGGATATAAGACATTATAAGGTTGCGATGAACAGCCATCTTTTGCTGGGCAGCGGGAGATTACGCACCATTCTTGCCTATCAGAATAATCAAAGAAGGGAACTTGAAGATGACAGGATAAATCCTTCCCTCTTTTTTGATTTAAAAACCTATAGTTCTGATTTTAAATATTATTTCAATGAATCTAATGGCTGGGAGCCAGCAATAGGATTGTCTGCTTCAGCACAAAATAACGTGAACAGAGCTGAGGAATTACTTATTCCTGATTACAAATCCGGAGAATTTGGTCTTTTTGCATATGCCAAGAAATCCTGGGAAAGCAGCACCTTTAATTTGGGTGCCCGATTTGATTACCGTAAAATCACTGGTGATCAAATGGAGGAAGATGGTAATCCTAAGTTCAATAATTTTTCAAACAGTTTTTCCAATGTTAGCGGAGCTTTAGGTTTCACAAAAGAGTTTAATGAGTATTTTAATTTTAAAGCCAACCTTGGTTCAGCATTCCGCTCACCTAATATAGCTGAACTGAGTTCTGATGGGGTTCATGAAGGAACTTTCAGGTATGAGGTTGGAAATAATGATCTTAGTCCGGAGAATAGTTATTATGGTGATTTTGCTTTCGAATTTAATAATAATGTGATCAGCGCAAGTTTGGGAGCTTTCAACAATCATATTGATAATTATATCTACAACAGGCAGATTGGAAATGAAACCATCCTGGTTGATACTGAAACCCTTCCGGTTTATCGTTTTGTACAGGATAATGCAAATTTATCGGGAGTTGAAGCCAGTTTGACCCTTCATCCGGCCGAAGTGATTCATTTTGAAAACAGCTTCTCTTATACCCGCGGAGTGAACAGGGCCACCGATAAAGCCCTTCCATTTATTCCTGCGGCAGTATTAAGAAATGAGATCAGACTAGAGCCTGAGTTTAAAGGAGGGTTGAAGAGTACTTACTTTTCAATTGCGTTTGATAATATTTTCAAACAAAGTAGAGTAGATAATTTTGAAACCCCAACAGGAGCATACTCATTGGTTAATCTTGCAATGGGAACAACCTTCATGCTTAATAAACAACCATTAAGGGTGAACGTTTCAGCCAATAATTTGTTCAATAAGGCCTATTACGATCATTTGAGCAGGTTCAAACCTGGTCGTTTGGATGAGGCTGACCTGAATACCGGTTATTACAATCAGGGACGTAATATATCTGTCGGACTTTACCTGCCTTTTGTTTTTAATAGATAAAAAGTTCATTTTCAGAGTATTTAGGATTGGAATCCTGAACTTATTTTTCCATATTTATCAAAGGATATTAAAGAAACAAAATATGAACAAGTTAAAGTATTTACTTCTGGCAGTATTTCTCTCGGGGGCTATCAGCACTCAGGGACAGACTTTCAAAACATTGGGCAACGGAAATGAATTTAATAGCTATTCAGTTGCTTCCAATCAAAAGTACATGTTTACAAGTAATGCACTTATTTCCGAAATGGTTAGCAGTGCCGAGCCTGCAATAAGGAATGATATTCCTGAATTGCTACGTAAACCTGTTAATAACGAAATTAAAATAGAACGTTACAAGACCATTACGATGCGTGATGGAGTAAAATTATATGCTGATGTTTACCTGCCGGCTGCACCGGGTAAATACCCAACCATTGTTATTCGTACCTGCTATGGTGTACAGCGTGATGGCGGTCATCAGGATAAGATTCGGTTTGCGCAGGAAGGTTATGCTGTGGTTTTTGCCGATATCAGGGGTCGTTATGAAAGTGAGGGCAACTGGGATCCTTTCCGTGATGAATCTAAAGACGGCTATGATGTGATCGAATGGGCTGCAGCTCAACCTTTTTCTAATGGAAAAGTTGCTACCCAGGGTGGAAGTTACCTTGGCCATAACCAATGGGCAGCAATGAGTGCAACGCCTCCGCATCTGGTAGCAGCATTTCCGGGGGTAGCCTCAACCAACATCTATGCTAACTGGTTAACAATGGGCGGAGCTTTCCGTTTAAGTTTTAACTATGGCTGGGGTGTTGTTCGTATGCCTAACCGGATTATGTTACCTCAATACTGGCATACTGAAGCCTACACTCCTGAGGAATTGAAATATGAAAATATTTTATGGCATCTGCCATTAAAGGATGGTGACCTGAAAAGTGCCGGTTATGCTGTTAAGCATTATCGCGACTGGATAAATCATGAGAGTTATGATGATTACTGGAAGTCGATTAGTGATGAAGAGAATTTTTCTAAAATGAATGTTCCGGCCCATACTTATGGCGGCTGGTTTGATATCTTCTTAATGGGTACCATTAATGGTTATATTGGGATGAGGAATAAGGCTGCAACTCCTGCAGCACGTGCCGGTGCCCGGATGATCATTGGTCCATGGGGACACGGTCCTTCACAATCATTTGGAACTGTTGATTTTGGTGCTACTGCCAATATGAAGATGTTCAACAGGGAATTACAGTTCTATGATTACCATTTGAAAGGAATCAAAAATGGTTTAGATCTTGAGGATCCTGTGCAATTGTTCTACATGGGTATCAATAAATGGCGTAGTGAGAAGGACTATCCAATTCCGGGAACTCAGTACAAAAACCTGTATCTGAGCAGTAATGGAAACGCAAATTCTGTTCGGGGTGATGGAGTATTAAGTTTTGAGGCTCCTAAAAAGGCAGCAAGTGATAAATATACCTATGATCCAAAAACTCCAATTATGACCTTAGGTGGAAATAATTGTTGCGGAACCCCAACCCAGGCCGGTCCGTATGATCAGCGGCCGCTTGAGCGCAGGGAAGATGTGCTGGTCTACACTTCAGAATTTCTGAAAAGTCCGGTAACAATTGCAGGTCCGATGAAAATGAAGTTATTTGCCGCAACCGATGGACCGGATACCGATTGGATGATTAAACTGGTTGATGTTTATCCGGATGGTAGGGCAATGCCTATCTCTGAAGGTATTTTGAGAGCCAGATTCCGTGAAGGATTAGATAAAATCAAATTACTTACACCTAATCAGGTTTATGAATACGAAATTGAAATGACAGGTACTGCGAATGTATTCTTACCAGGTCATCGGATTCGGGTAGACATTACTTCAAGTAATTTCCCTCAGTTTGACCGTAATCCAAACACTGGCGATCCGTTTGGCAGCAGCGACCGTATTCGTGTAGCTCAGCAAACCATTCATCATGGGGGTGCACGTTTAAGCAGTATTGTGCTTCCAACCGTTCGTCCGCTTGACAACTAGATTTTGTTCTGATATTAATCAAAAAAAGCCAGTCGAAAGACTGGCTTTTTTTATTGAGATTGGTTAGTAAGCAATCTTTAATGCAGGATATCTATTTTGTATATGGTGAATAACTGATATTCGCTTTTACTTCAATTTTTTCCGCTATTTTTTTAAATACCAGTTTCGGGATCTCAATTTTATGATCAATTAGCAACACATCAAACTGTGTTTCAAGTAATAATGACTTTTCGCCAACTGTTAATTTTCCACTCAGTTTCCTTTCCTGATCAACACCGTGAATATTTAATACCCCAGTGGAACTTACTGAATAAACTCCCGTTTTGCTCAAATCCAATTCTTCATTGATCTTACCCTTGAAAGTGGCATAGGGATATTTTTCACTTTCCATATAATTTTCATTAAAATGCTGCTGCATCAGCTTGTTTTTAAATTGAAATTGAGAGATAGGAATACGAACAACCAGCTCCCGGTTGGATAGATTAATGATTGAATTTGCACGGGTGTTTTTAGCTTCAATATCCTCAAGCGGTGCTTTAGAGAAAAAGCTAAACTCAGTTTTATTGCTGCTATAAAGCTTATTTTGTGCTGAAGCAAAGTTAAAAATCAGAATAAAGACCGTTAGGATCAAATAGTTTTTCATGGTTTCGCTTTGCTTTTTTTCTCAAAAGAAAAGGTTCTTGAAATGTTAAAGCCGAAGTGGATATCCCCGCTACCCCAACTCCCATCGGTTTCTGTAATGAACTGTCTCTCAGTCATTCCGAACGAATTGGTAAAAAGCAATTGAAATACGTGTCCTCCGGTTTCAAGATCAAAACTAAAGGAAAGGTTATTCTTATAGTTGTCATCAATCTGATTTGGAAGTACATAATTATACTCTCCGTTAAGAGAAGTGCGTTTGGTCATTTTCATTCTTCCACCTATTCCCGTTGCGATGACAGTTTTATTGTCTGTGAAAATATCGGCCCTGTTTCTATGAATCAGTGTCGGACTCAGCTGCAATGAAAAGGCTTCACTGAATTTCCTGGCAATCAGGAATTGCGCCGTATAACTGCTTCTGTCAGATCCTGAAAGCTGGGGAGTAGTTTTTTGGGTGCGTATTGCATATCCTCCAAATAGTGTGACTGAAACGGGCGTACTTCCAGAACCTGTAGTTTGTCTGAGCAATTTGTATTTGGCGAAGTAATCAAATGTTTTCTGAAAGGAGCTTCTTCCGAGGCCGATCATAAGGCGGTCATTGATTCCGTATTCCAATCCAAGACGATTTGTTGCAGCATCCAATCCGAAGAATTCTTCAAAACCACGATTGATGCGGTCAAAACGATGGGAAATAATGAAATCCATATTGTTCTTGCCGACAGTCTCAACCGAGTGTCCGTTTATAATTCGGGTAGCCTTGAAGGTGGCTGTTCTGACAAAAACTTCATTGCTATCTGAAACAAGTTTCATAAGATCTTCCTGTGCGAAGGCAGAGAATGGAAGTAATAAGTAAAACAAGAGGAAAGACTTTCTCATAAGATCAGGCTTCAAAAACCCTTAAGGAACTTCCGGTTAAAGTAGTGCTGTACTTTTTAAGAGCAGAAGTCGCCGGTCCTTGAACTCTTGCACCGGTTGAATCAAAAACAGACCCATGAGCAGCATCAGTCAGGGAGCAGGGAAAATTATTGCTTCCGGAATTATAAGTCACGGGGTTTCCCTGATGAGTGCAAACAGAGGAAAGAGCAATGTAGCTTGAGCCATTTTTAGCAATGATTACACTATTCATTATTGTCCAGCCCTTTGTGTTGATTTCTGAATTTGTGGCTACATCAAGTGTAAAATCTAACTTGCCACCGGGTGTTGGTGTAGGGGTCACCGGATCAGGTGTACCGGTATCACTTTTGCCACAGGCACCGAGGCATGAGCTGATAACCAATGAGCCTGCGCTGAGGCCAAGTGCGGTAAGAAAGTCTTTACGTTCCATAATAGTTTTGGTTTATAGGTTTCAAATTGTCTAAATTTCGAATAGAATTGATTTACTGCATATACGGCAGAAAAATCTAATTGGTTTATCCGGTGAAAATTTTATCCTGATATATTGAAAATCTTTATTTTTAAATTATTGATTATGAGAAAGTTAATTCTGTTTTTTCTTTTGCTGGCCTCGTCCTATGCATACGCGCAACAGATTCAAAGCCTGTCAATTACACTTGAGAATGTGGACTATCCATTTCCGCTGAAGTTTTTGCCCTTGAACATTGAAGGCCAGGATGTACGAATGGCTTACATGGATATTAAGCCTGATAATCCAAATGGAAAAGCCTTAATGCTTTTTCATGGGAAAAATTTTGGAGGGTATTACTGGACAAATGTGATCAAGGCCCTTAGTGCAAAGGGTTACCGGGTATTGGTTCCCGATCAGATTGGTTTTGGAAAATCGTCCAAACCATTGATAAATTACAGTTTCCACAGGCTTGCCGCCTTGAACAGACAGCTTTTAGACAGTTTGGGAATTCAGAAGGCTGTTTTGATGGGACATTCTATGGGCGGAATGCTTGCGAGCCGCTTTGCCTTGCTTTATCCTGAAAGAACAGCACAGCTGATCCTTGAAAATCCAATTGGATTAGAGGATTACCGTCGATTTGTGCCCAATGCAAGTCCGGAAGCTATGTATCAGGCAGAGCTTAAGACTACTCCCGAAAGTGTTAAACGATATTATCAAACCTCCTATTTCGTAAAATGGAAGCCCGAGTATGATGAACTTGTTCGTATAGCTTCAGGAGTGAATGGAAGTTCTGAATTCCCCCGTTATGCAAAGGTATCGGCTTTAACTGCACAAATGATTTATGAACAGCCGGTGGTCTATGAATTTCCATTGCTCAAAGTTCCGGTATTGCTTTTGATCGGTACTCAGGATAAAACTATTGTGGGTAAAGCCAGATTGAAGCCGGAGGATCAGGTAAAATATGGGCTTTACAATCAGCTGGGCAAAGAAACTGCATCTAAAATTCCGGGATCTGTGTTAATCGAGTTTAGTAATTCCGGGCATATTCCGCATCTGGAGATACCCGAAGAGTTTTTAAAGGCATTGGGTGAGAATATCAAATAGCTCCGAATTACGAAATCAACTAACCGAGCCTAATGTCGATTTCGTCTTCGCACAATATTATGATAAAGAAGAGATAATTTGTTCAGAATTAAGCTTTTGTTGTTCTCCACTTTTCATATTCTTGAGACTGAGTAGCCCGGTTTCCATTTCTTCACTTCCTATCAGGATAACAAAGGGAATTTTTTTATCATCGGCATAACTCATTTGTTTTTTTAGTTTGGCTGATGATGGATAGATTTCAGCACTGATCCCAGCATTTCTTAATAGCTGAAGCAAGGGAAGTGCATAGCTTTCGGCTGCGGAATCAAAATTGCTGATGAGTACCTTTGTACTTTCTGAAGTACTTTCAGGAAAAAGATTTAACTCCTCGAGTACATCATAGATGCGGTCGGCACCAAATGAGATACCTACACCGGTAAGATCACTGAGTCCGAACATTCCTGTCAAGTCGTCATAACGGCCGCCGCCTCCGATACTTCCCATAGCCACTTCATTGGTTTTTACTTCGAAGATGGCTCCTGTGTAGTAGTTGAGTCCACGGGCGAGGGTAATGTCAAGTTCGAGAGGTATGAGGTATGAGGTATGAGGTATGAGGTGATTGATGTAGCTAAATATAGTTTCAATTTCAGAAATTCCCTTCAAACCTGTTTCGGATGCAGCCAGGACTGAACGCAGACTGTTCAATTTCTCTTCATTTGATCCGCTTAAGTTAATTATTGGCTTAAGTTTTTCAATATCTGATTCAGTAAAACCGCGTTCGATCAGTTCTTTAGTTACCCCTTCAATGCCGATCTTATCAAGTTTATCGATCGCAACAGTCATGTCAACGATTAGCTCTGGTTTTCCAATGATCTCGGCAATACCGGATAATATTTTACGATTATTGATCTTAATTGTGAAGTCTTTAAGACCCAGATTGCTTAATGCTTCATGGTAGATCAGTACAAATTCAGCTTCATTGATCAGGCTTTCAGAACCTACCACATCTGCATCGCACTGATAGAATTCGCGGTATCTTCCTTTCTGAGGCCTGTCGGCACGCCAGACCGGCTGGATCTGGAAGCGCTTAAACGGGAATGAGATCTCATTGCGGTGCATAACCACATATCGTGCAAAAGGAACGGTTAGGTCGTAACGCAGGGCTTTTTCACTTATATCAGAAGTTAAGCTTTGTGAGTTACGAGCCTCAAGTTTATCTGCGGGTACATTGGATAAAAAATCACCTGAATTCAGAACTTTGAAGATCAGTTTATCTCCTTCATCTCCATACTTTCCGGTAAGGGTAGAAAGATTTTCCATGGTTGGAGTCTGAATCTCCTGATAGCCATATTTTTTAAATACCGCACTGATGGTATTGAAAATATGATTGCGTTTCACCATTTCACTTGCTGAAAAATCGCGGGTTCCTTTCGGGATGGATGGTTTGATGATTGCCATGGTGTAAAGGTACAAAAAGCCCTTAAGCTTAAATAGTGGAAGCGAATTCCTCTATTAGTTCTTTGCAGCGTTTTTCTATCATTTGATAGACCGGATCGAACTGATCATCATCATGATAAGGGTCTGGAACGATTGTATCTTTGAGGAAGAGGCTGATTTTGTTATGTTCTTCTTCATTTCTGGCCAGAGTTTTCACATCGTTCAGGTTACTATGATCCATTACCAGGATCTGGTCAAACCTTTCAAAATCTGCGGTTTCAAACTGCCGGCAGCTTTGTCCTGATATGTCAAGGCCATATTTTCTTGCAATAGCAATTGAACGTCTGTCGGGTTGTTCCCCGATATGCCAGTTACCGGTTCCTGCTGAATCAATTTCCCAGTTTAAACCTTTTTGCCTGACAAGGTGTTCCAAAACACCATGTGCTAATGGAGAACGACAAATGTTGCCAAGACATACCATTAAAATCTTCATAAATTAGCTCTTAAGCTGAAAAAATACTGTTTAGTAAGGCCGCAAGATGAATTCCCCCTTTAAGCATTTGCTGGTTCGCGATTTCAATGTTATCATAAATATAGCGGTAACTCAATTTATCACCATTATTTACCTTTGCATATAGTTTTTCACTGATGCGGTAAGAATCTTTAACCCATTGAGCCGCATCCTGCGACTGGAGGGAGTGCAACTGATTCTTATCAATGAAATTAATAGAACGCGAATATTCTGTATAGCTAAGTTCTTGTGAATCAATCAAATCTGAATCCCAAACACGATGCAGGTTAGTATTTTGCCCGAACCAGGTTAGCTGAATCCGATTACCTCCAAGATCTTCAAAACGTCCGGTATGCATGGGCTGGTGGAGGTCGCCCACCAAATGTATCAGTAAACGCAGATATACTACCTTCTTATCCTGCTCAAGGCTCCTGTTTCTTAATTCTGCACTCAGAAAAAGAATTTTCGTGTAGGCATCTGTTACGGTATCGCGTTTTAATGCAAAATCAAGCTGCTCTTCGTTCAAACCGGCAGGCAGATTAATGTAATGCCAGTTATTGAGGTAATTATAAGAAGGTTCAGATTTAATAAAATCTGCCCAATTACTAGCCATTGCGAGGTTTTCATTCCCCAGTATTAGTTTTATTTCACGGCTTGCTTTCCTGCTCAGATAGCTCTCTGCGATCTGACCCACTACCCTATGTCCAAGGAGTCCCCAGGCCATAGCCTGAACGGGCAGATAGAACAGCACGAAGGCCAGAAATACTTTCTTAAGAGAATTAAATTTCATGATGAATTAGTTTAGTGGTTTCTGAACACAGACCGTTTTTTCTTTAAGGGATAATTTAATATTCAAATGTTGTTTTAAGCTTTCAAGATATAAACTATCGCCTGTATTTTTTCGGATAATAAATGCCGGCAGATATTGACCAACGCGGTAACATCCAGAGATTTTTTGCTTAAAATTTGATTTGGTAAAAGTTGTTGTCAGCATCAGGGTATCCCCTTTGCTGAGATAAGTTCCTTTAGCGTATTCGGTCCAGCTTCCATTATTAAAACAGGAGTCGGGATAGGTATTTACTTTAGCAAAAGTTTTTATTGTCAGGTAAACAGAATCACAGGAAAAGCGAAATTGATGCCTGGAATATTGCAGCAGTTCATCCTGGTAGTCAACGCTATCCTCTTCCCAAATTCCCTGAATACTTTCTGTGCCTTTACCCTGCAGATTAGGATTGAATTTGCAGGAGGCTGAAGCCAGCAGGAACAAGGCAAAAAAGAAAATACTGGCGTTTTTTACCATTTTGAATTTATAAATACCTCTCCCTTGCCAGAGCTAAGGAGAGGTACGCTAATTATTTTAATCCGCCAATCATATCTTCGGGGCGGACCCACTGGTCAAATTGTTCATTAGTCAATAAACCCAGACCAATGGCAGCTTCACGCAGCGACTTGTTTTCTTTGAGGGCTGTTTTAGCAATTTTGGCAGCATTTTCATAACCAATATGAGGATTAAGTGCTGTAACAAGCATCAAAGAGTTTTCAAGGTGTTTCTTGATACCATCATAATTTGGTTCAATTCCTGCCACACAATTATTGGTGAAAGATACGCAGGCATCTCCGATTAAACGTGCCGACTGCAGGAAGTTAGCAGCCATCACCGGTTTAAAAACATTCAGCTCGTAATGGCCATTTGAACCACCAATGCTGATTGTAACATCATTGCCCATAACCTGTGCTGCAACCATAGTCACCGCTTCATTTTGGGTTGGGTTTACTTTTCCGGGCATGATGGAGGAACCGGGCTCATTGTCAGGAATATGAATCTCGCCAATACCTGAACGTGGGCCTGAGGCCAGCATCCGGATATCATTTGCAATTTTCATTAGTGAAACTGCGATTTGCTTTAATGCACCATGAGTTTCAACGATTGCATCGTGTGCTGCCAATGCTTCAAATTTATTCTCGGCGGTAATAAATGGCAAGCCGGTAAATTTGGCTATGTAAGCTGCAACACTAACATCATACCCTTTTGGGGTATTGATGCCTGTACCAACGGCAGTCCCGCCCAGTGCCAGTTCTGACAAATGATCTAAAGTATTTCTTAAGGCTTTTAATCCATGATTTAACTGCGAAACATAACCCGAAAACTCCTGTCCTAAAGTTAATGGAGTAGCATCCATCAGGTGAGTACGGCCAATCTTGACCACTTCTTTAAATTTCTCAGCTTTGAGATGAAGAGCATCGCGAAGCTTTTCTACACCCGGAATTGTAGTTTCGATAACCATTTTATAGGCTGCGATATGCATTGCCGTTGGATAGGTATCATTTGAAGACTGCGACTTATTTACATCGTCATTTGGGTGAACAAAGGTCTTTCCTTCACCGAGTTTATTTCCTTGCAGAACATGAGCCCGGTTAGCGATAACTTCATTCACATTCATATTCGACTGGGTGCCAGAGCCTGTCTGCCAGATCACCAAAGGGAATTCTGAGGAGAGTTTACCTTCCAATATTTCATCGCAAACCTTTGCGATCAGATCGCGTTTCTCTGGCGCTAAAATACCACTGTCGGTGTTGGTGTATGCAGCCGCTTTTTTCAGATAGGCGAAAGCATCAATTATTTCCTTTGGCATTGAGGCCTCCGGACCGATCTTAAAATTATTTCTTGAACGCTCGGTTTGGGCACCCCAGTATTTATCTGCGGGCACTTTAACTTCGCCCATAGTATCGTGTTCTACTCTGTAAGTCATTGGAACAGGTTTTTTGTTATGCTGCAAATTTAGATTTTTTTACCTTGAATCAGGGGCAAAAATTTAGATTTTACGATCTAAATTGTAACAATCTGAACTATTTATACCCCGGTGTTTATAACTCTTTTATTAGCCTTTTTATAATATTTTCTAATTTTCAGCATTAAATCTATACCAAATACATTTCATGATCAAATATCTCCGTAACAGCTTAGTATTGTTTGTCCTTTTCGTTTTAGTACAAGCCTGTAGTTCAGATCCTTCAGAAAAAAGAAAGAGTAAAATTCTTGAAAAAGAAGTGCCGGATAGTGTTGTTCTTTTTTATGACCCCAGAAAAGCGGATAAACGGATAGATGAAATTGTTACAAACCTTCACAGGAAGTCAGGATTTAATGGCAATGTGCTGGTAGCAAAAAACGGAAAGATTATTTATGAAAGAGCCATTGGCTGGGCTGATCATCTTCATCGTGATAGTTTAAAGATCAATTCAGTTTTTGAGCTCGCCTCAGTCTCCAAACCATTTACTTCTACTGCTATTATGATGCTTGTTGAAGATGGTAAGTTAAAGCTAAATCAGAATGTCAAAGAGTTTTACCCTGATTTTCCATACGATAGTATTACGGTTGAGCTTCTTTTAACTCATAAATCGGGTATGATGAATTATGTTTATTTCGTAGATGATCTTTGGAAAGCACAAAAGAAAGATGAGCGTCCGGGAATTACCAATCAGGATGTAATGAAGCTAATTGCCGAACACAAGCCTAATCCGTATTCCAAACCGAACAGAAGATTCCACTACAATAATTCCAATTACATGGTTCTGGCTGCGATTATTGAAAAGGTAAGCGGCCAGAAATATTCTCAATTTATGTCGGAGAATATATTCAAACCACTTGGAATGAAAAATACGGCAGTTTATTCTAAGGCTGAGTTTGACAAAATTCCTGTGGATGTTGTTGGGCACGATCGAAACTGGCGTCGTTCTGTAGCGCAAAATTTTCTTGATGGACCTGTTGGCGATAAAGGAATATATAGTACCATCCATGATCTCTATTTATTTGACAGGGCTATGAGAAAAGCCAAATTATTGAAGCCTGAGACTATGGATTCGGTTTATGCTCCTCACAATGTGATGCAAAAAGGGCATTTTAATTATGGTTATGGCTGGCGGACCTTTGAGAATGGCAAAAACAAAGTTGTATATCATACCGGCTGGTGGCATGGTTTCAGGAATATTTATTTAAGGCAGGTGAATAAAGATATTACAATCATCTTATTAACTAATCTTACAAACGGGAGTCTGTTGAAGCTCGATGAACTTTATAAGGTTGCGGGTATGCCCATTGTAAGAAGAAGTGCCTATTCAGGAAACGGACAAAGTTCAGTTTCTGATGATGAGGATTAGTTCACAAAAGTCTTCAATAGTAGATTCTTTTAAACAAAGAAATCAGAAGATCGTTTTTTTTGCCTGGAAATATGGTTAACTTGCCTGAATGGATTTGAAGAGCAGAGTTTTTATTATTGATGATGATCCGATTCATCAGCGAATAGCTCAGATCATGATATCAAAGCATAATCTGTTCGATGAATATTTCAGTTATACAGAAGCTCAAAAGGCGCTTGATTTTTTACAGGAGAACAAAAAAAATGAAGAAACACTCCCGGATGTCATTCTTCTTGACCTGAATATGCCGGTAATTGATGGATGGGATTTTCTCGAGACTTTTGAAACACTTGTTAATGAGTTCAAAAAAAACATCCGGGTTTTTATTGTTTCCTCTTCGGTTGATGAAAAAGACTTACTTCGCTCAAAATTATATGTTACTGTTAAGGGTTTTATTTCCAAGCCATTGTCTCCGGATATCATCAGGTCAATTATAGAGACTAATTAAATTTCGATTAATTTATGTTTGATAAATTATTACAGGCTCAGCAAAAGGCTGAGGAAATAAAGAAGCGATTAGATTTAATTTCGGTTTCTTCCGAAGTTGAAGGCGGCAAAATCAGAATTACTTCAACCGCCAATAAGCATATATCAGCTATTTCAATTGATCCTGAGCTTTTACGATCAGCCGATCATGAAGAATTGGAAGAATTGCTCGCAGCAGCAGTAAACAAGGTCTTAGCACAGGCAGATAATGTGAGCCAAACAGAAATGCAATCAGTTACCCGTGACATGATGGGAGACCTCGGCAATTTGTTCGGGAAATAGTATTACCTGTTTATTCTCCCTTTTCAGATTACTGTTCCGTTTGGAATTACAGCTAATTTTTTGACGACTACTATACCATCTTTGATGGTATGAGTTTTAAAATCTCCGTTTTCGAGATGGCTGCCCCCATTTATTCGGACATCATTGCCTATGAAACAATTTTTATCAATAATAGCATTCTCAATATAACATCTTTCGCAAATACCCATAACAGGTCGTATGGATTGTGCAGCACCCTCCCGT
>CAZGCG010000049.1:0-14470 GCA_964524205.1 uncultured Sphingobacterium sp.
CTGGAGATGGCGTTCTGCCAGCTCCAAAAAAATGCTCCTGAAATCAGTAGTAACAGCCAGATCCCTTCCATCTTCCAGATTTTCGGGTGCAAGGGTATCCACTATTCCATGTACAATTCCTCCGTTCACATTATTGCCCAGTATGAAATTACAGGATGCACGGCCATGGTCGGTGCCACCGGTACCGTTTTGTTTAACCGTTCTCCCAAATTCGGTCATGGTCATTACAGTCAGATCATCCTGATAAACTTCCATATCCTTCCAGAATGCGATGATACTCTGACTCAGATCAGTTACATTCCTCGCAAATATCCCATTTGCTGCACCCTGATTGAAATGGGTATCCCAACCTCCTGATTCAGCAAATGCAACTTCCAGTCCTACATCCATTTTGATCAGTTGAGCGATCTGTTTCAAAGAATTGCCAAGCGGACTGGTTGGATAAACCACATTATTAGCAGGTTTATAATTTCTCACATCAGTCTTCTGAAGCATTTTAACCGCATCAAAACTGTCTTTACCTGTGGTTTTTAATAATCCTGAAGCAGAATGGTCATAAAGATCTTCAAAGCTTTTCGAAATACGATTGGTGTTCATCGGATTACCCCGCATCTGGATTGAAAAATCCTGCAGATTACTGATCGCCAGAGCAGGCATTTCCCCATACAATGAGCGGGACATTGATGAAGTAAGGCTTACAGCCTGAAACGGTGTTGCTTCATGCCCAAGCATGCCGACAGCCCTGTTAAGCCAGCCACTTGATGTTCCTTTATTAAAAGGTGTCCCCGATTCCATATAATCCTGGGCATCAAAATGTGAACGTGTATTATTTGGTGAACCCATTCCATGAACAATTGCCAGGCGTTTTTCACGAAAAACAGATTCAAATACCTGCATTGCAGGATGTAAGCCAAATCGTCCGTCAAGATCTATCAATGAAGGAATATTCCCGCTCTTAACAGCCGGCATAAATAAACTCGGTCTCGCGGCTTTCAGGAATTGATCATTAAAAGGGCTAACAGCCATCAGGCCATCCATAGCCCCACGCTGAAATATGCTTACCAGAATTTTCCTTCTCTTGAAAAGTGCTGGTTCCTGCACAAGATTGGCTGCCTGAGCCATAAAAGCGGGTATTCCGCCAATCCCAATCCCAAAAAGTGTGAGACCTCCTGCTTTTAAAAATGCTTTTCTTGATATCATGATCTCATAATTTTATATCACTTCCTTTGAAACTCCGGGGATCCCAAAATCACCCCAACTACTTGTGCAAGCATCAAATTACCAGCATTTTGTGTTTGTCCCTGACTGTTCCCGGAAATGGCTTTGTTTCCTTTTGGTTCTGTTGCATCACTCAACTGCTGAGCATCTTCATTTACCATAATTGGCTTTGGCTGTTGCACCATATTGAGAGATGCAGCCTTTTCAACCTTATTGATAAGCTCAGGATCATTTAGCATAGGAATTAAACGTGCGATCGTTTTTTCGAGATCCCGTTCCGGGAGAATTAATTCGCTATACTGATGCAAAGCAGATTCAGAACTTTCAGGTTCTCTATTTTTATTCAAAGCAAGCAAATTCAGCCTTACTCCTGGAATCCGCTGAGCAGCAAGTGCCAGACCAAAATTCATCCTGTTCAGCAAAGAACCTGTATTGATCCAGTATTGTCCCTTATCCGGGAAACCTGTAGGAGCCTGATAAAAATACATTTTCTGCCCCATTCTACTGATCCAGCTGTTTAATTGAAAGGGTTGATTGACATCAGCATTCAGGCCCCTGACTGCACTTATAGCCAGTTCAAAAGGAGATTTGGTCTTCTCACGTATAGCTTCCGCGGACCAGAATTCAGGGGAAGATACCATACGCACCAGTATCGCCGAAATATCGCCATCCTTTTGCTTAAAGGTTTCTGCCATCTTTTCAATCAAAGTTTCAGATGGCTCATCATTAACAAAGCGTACTGCTATTTTTCGTGATATAAATTTTGCGGTTGAAGCATGATTAGCGAGCATTTTTAATAGTTCAATTCCCTCTTCATAAGCACCATTTGCAGGAAAAATTTTACCCAGAACCACTTTTTCGCCTCTGTCATGCCGATTTGCAGCAAAAAGGAAATCTCCCTCTATTACAAAGCCTCTTTTCTTCAAATTATCTACTCCTGCTTTTTCAATCATATTTCTCAGGGGATTTCCATAAGCATTATCCATCGGGTAAACCGACCAGCCGGTAAGAACCCTTGCAGCCTGAGTCACATCCGATTGGGTATAACCTCCATCCACTCCCATGGTGTGCAGCTCCATCAATTCACGTGCATAATTCTCATTCAGGCCTTGATTTTTTCTGTTCTGCTGAACTTTTTTCAAAGCCTGAGCTCTTATAGAATTGGTATCGGCCATTTGCATTCTTGCCTTTGCCAAAACCTGACTCCTGACATTACCATCTACAGCCATAACAGTACTCTCACTTGTCCCCGAACTGCTAAAATTATCAAGGAAGAAGAGCATAGCGGGAGATTTTGCCGTAGCAATTAGCAAATCTTCAAACCTGCCATTCACATTGGGCCTGATTACATCCCGTTCATAAGCCGGGATATATTCAGCACAAATATTTTTGGTGATCGAAACGTTAAAATGGTTGAACCAGAAATCTGTTAAAACTTCCTGAAGCTGATTATTACTGTATACTGCTCTTAAGATCTTTTGATTAATAAGCTGCCTGAAAAGATCTGCCTGTGGTCTGTAACCCTTATCACGCATATACGTTGCCAAACTTGCACGGTACTTTTTCATGTCAGACAGATTAACTGAATCCTTGCTTATCAGACCGTCTTTTATTGCCAATCGTAAAATCTGCGCATTCTTAGGAAAGAGTTTTACAACTTCTGCATTGCTGAGATTGATTGCATCATATGAGCTAAGCCTTTTATTCAGTTCATCTTCCTTCTGCCCTGCAGCCAATTGCTGAGAAAACCATTTCTCCAGTCCGATATTGACCACCTTATCAATATCTCCAGGGCGGGCACCGAATGTAAACCGATTAATTAAATGAGCCGCAGCCTGGCGTTCGGTCAAACCAGCCTTTTTATAAGGGAATTTGATCTTGTCAGATTCAGAAATTTTGAATGATGTACCGATTATCAGACAAAAAGCCAGAAAAATGGGCAGATAAAAGTATTTCAGAATATTTTTCATAGTGCTTTTCTGGTTTTGTTCATTATGACTATCTAAATCGTTAAGGGATTAATTCTTCCTGAAATAATTGCTGTACTCCTGTTTAAAGAACACTCCACCGGGAAATTTATTTTAATACTGAGAGAAAAGATTGCCAAAATGTAAATATCCGGCAGGCTGAATAAGATCCAGCCTTATAATTTTACCATATTCCATAATTTATCCGGCAAATGGATTAAATTCATATCTTCTAATGGGTATTGAATATTAATATCGGGCAGATCCATTTCATAGAAACCAAAATCAAACCTTAAAGATGAAGATCAAATACATCATTTTAGCTGCATTTTTTATAATCATAACTTTTGATGCCAGTGCACAAATTGCTGGTAAATGGAGTTTAGAAAAGGCTAACAGCTGGCAAAAAGAGAATCCATGGATCAATGGGGCCAATTTTATTCCAAGCAGCGCAATCAACCAGCTGGAGATGTGGCAGGTTTCCACGTTTGATCCCCAAACTATCGATCGTGAACTGGGATGGGCTGAAGGAATCGGCTTTAATACTATGCGCGTTTATTTACACAGTCTTGCCTATAAACAAGATCCTGTGGGCTTTAAAGGCAGAATCGATCAATACCTCAGTATTGCTGATAAACATAAAATCAAAACCATTTTTGTATTTTTTGATGATTGCTGGAATAAGATTGGAGTTATCGGGAAACAACCCGCCCCTAAACCGGGGATACATAATTCAGGCTGGGTTCAGGATCCGGGTGATCCGAATTACAAGGAGACTGAGAACTTTCCTGCGCTTGAAACCTATGTCAAAGATGTAATAGGGCATTTTGCTAAGGATAAGCGTATTCTTTTATGGGATTTATACAATGAGCCTGGCAATTCGGGCAAACTGGATACTTCCCTGCCTTTGTTAACAAAGGTTTTTGAATGGGCAAGACAGGTTAATCCTGATCAGCCATTATCTGCCGGACTCTGGAGGTGGGATTTTGAAAAACTGAATGCATTTCAGGTCCTGAATTCCGACATCATAACCTATCATGACTATGAAGCAGCAGAGTGGCATAAACGGGTCCTGCAGGTTTTGAAGACCCATGGCAGACCCCTGATCTGTACCGAATATATGGCAAGGACCAATAACAGTACTTTCGCCAATACGATGCCGATGTTGCAAAAAGAAAATATTGGTGCAATTAATTGGGGACTGGTTTCAGGGAAAACGAATACAATTTATGCCTGGGACAAACCCGTTAAGGATGGTGTTCAGCCCGAATTATGGTTTCATGACATATTCTGGCCGGATGGCAGACCTTATCGCAAGGAAGAAACTGATCTTATCAAAAAACTGAATAATAAATAAACAGTTAAATCTGATTAAAGGATTAATTTTGTTGGTATAATAGCATCCCTAATAAGATATGAGCATAAATTCAATTAATCCTGCAAACGGACAAGTAATTCATTCATATCAGGCACATACTCCAAAGGAAGTCAATAAAATCATTGAAGGCACTCATCAAGCCTGGAAAAAATGGAAAGAAACCCCCTTTTCATCACGAACTAAGCTTTTGCATGTTGTGGCTAAAATCCTGCGCAACAGAAAAGAAGAGCTTGCTGTACTTATGGCCCTTGAAATGGGTAAACCATTGCAAGGCGGAAGGGCAGAAATTGAAAAATGTGCCGATGTTTGTGAATATTATGCTAAAAACGCAGAACGATTCTTAAACGATGAACCTGTTGATACCGATGCCTCAAAAAGCTATGTAAGTTTCCAGCCTTTGGGAATTGTGCTGGCGATCATGCCCTGGAATTTTCCTTTCTGGCAGGTTTTTCGTTTTCTTGCACCTGCCCTGATGGCTGGCAATGCGGCATTATTGAAGCATGCTTCCAATGTTTTCGGTTGTGCTATTGAGATTGAAAAGATAATTATTGAGGCGGGCTTTCCTGAAAACCTGTTCCGCACGCTGCTGATTCCCGGAACTGAAGTAGATCAGGTGATTGAAAATCCGCTTGTTCAGGCTATTACACTTACCGGAAGTACTGAAGCAGGTAAAAAAGTTGCGGCAAAAGCAGCCTCATTACTCAAAAAATCAGTTCTGGAACTTGGCGGAAGTGATCCTTACCTGATACTGGAAGATGCTGACCTCGAACTTGCAGCAGAAAGCTGCGTAAACAGCAGATTGATCAATAGCGGACAAAGCTGTATTGCTGCCAAACGTTTTATCGTTGTAAAATCCATTGAAAAGGAATTTACTGAACTTTTCAGACAGAAAATGGCTGCAAAAACCATCGGAGATCCAATGGATAATAATACCGATATCGGTCCGCAGGCCAGACCAGATCTCAGAGATGAACTACATCAGCAGGTATTGAAGAGCATCAAACTTGGAGCTAAATGCATTTTAGGAGGAGAAATACCAGCCGGAGCTCATTCCTTCTACCCTCCAACTATACTCACTGAAGTAAAAAAAGGAATGCCCGCATATGAGGAAGAACTTTTCGGTCCGGTGGCAGCAATTATTTCTGCTACCGATGAAGAAAATGCTATTCGAATCGCCAATGACACTGCATTTGGATTGGGTGCTGCAGTATTCACAAGAGATTTAAAACGTGGGGAAATAATAGCATCCCGGCGTTTGGAAGCAGGTTCGTGCTTTGTCAATGCAATGGTCAGATCAGATCCGCGTTTACCTTTTGGAGGGATTAAAGAATCAGGCTATGGCCGGGAGCTTGGACTCTTCGGTATAAGAGAATTGGTGAATGTGAAGACGGTTTATATTGGGGAATAGGGAATAGGAAATGGGAAATAGAGGGCATAGACGTATTCCATGTCCTGGTTCTTGGCTCTTGGTTCCTGGTTTTCTCAAATCTCACATCTCATATCTCATATCTCATATCTCAAATCTCGTCCATAATTTACCCCAGCCTGACCATCTGAATACCCAAAATCCCTATCTTTGCAAATAATTACAAGTGGCCAGTATACGGTCTGAAATTTCAATGAGCAAAAAAGGAAGAGTACTGGTTGCAATGAGTGGTGGAGTGGATAGTTCTGTTGCTGCGGTTATGCTGCATGAACAGGGTTATGAAGTGATCGGCCTGACTATGAAAACCTGGGATTATGCTTCTTCCGGGGGCTCTTCAAAAGAAACAGGCTGCTGTAGTCTGGATAGTATCAATGATGCCCGTGCCCTTGCGGTTGCCTATGGTTTTCCGCATTACATTCTCGATATACGTTCTGAGTTTGGGGATTTTGTAATTGATAATTTCGTAGATGAATACATTGCAGGCAGAACCCCAAACCCCTGTGTATTATGTAATACCCATATCAAATGGGAAGCCCTCTTAAAACGTGCTGATAAGCTGGATTGTGAGTTTATTGCAACCGGACATTATGCCAATATCCGTTTACAGGATAATGGCAGGTATGTGATCTCCAAAGGAAAAGATGAGCATAAAGATCAGTCTTATGTACTTTGGGGTGTATCTCAGGAAAATTTAGCCCGTACCCAGTTTCCTTTGGGAAGTTTTGCAAAATCAGAGATCAGGCAGATGGCCAAGGATATGGGACAACTGGAACTGGCTAACAAATCCGAAAGTTATGAGATCTGCTTTGTTCCTGACAATGATTATCGTGCTTTTCTAAGAAATAAAGTTCAGGATCTTGATGAGCGTATCGGACCGGGGAACTTCATGCTCAGCGATGGCAGCATTGCTGGAAAACACCTTGGTTATCCGTATTATACTATCGGTCAGCGTAAAGGACTAGGTGTAGCCTTTGGTCACCCGATGTTTGTTACACGCATACTTCCCGAAAGCAATACAGTCATGCTTGGTACAATCGATGAACTCGAGAAATCTGAAGCTCTGGTAAGAAATATCAATCTGGTAAAATATGATAGCATACCCGAGCCGATCGAAGCTATTAGCAAGATCAGATACAAAGATTCAGGTGCTATGAGTACCCTCACACAGGAAGGCGAAATGATCCGGATTAATTTCCATCATTCAGTTTCAGGAATTGCACCTGGACAGTCGGCAGTGTTCTATGAAGGAAATGATCTGATTGGTGGTGGATTTCTGGTCTGACCTGATTCTTAACCGCACCAAATCTTTTAAAATTTTCGATAATTCTTTCCTTTTTTAGTCCGGAAATACAATTCTGCAGGACCCTAATTTGTCTTTCCCTTTTATAATCCCTTTATTTGCAGAATATCAAAGAATTTAATGGCCAAAAATTTACTTATTGTTGAGTCACCGGCAAAAGCCAAAACCATCGAAGGATATCTTGGAAAAGATTTTCTTGTCAAATCAAGCTATGGTCATATCCGCGACCTGATCAAGACCGATGACGCAATTAATGTGAACAACAATTTTGAACAGCGCTATGAAGTTCCTTCAGATAAAAAGGCCGTAGTCAATGAATTAAAGAAATTGGCTAAGGATGCAGAAATGGTATGGCTTGCATCGGATGAGGACCGTGAGGGAGAAGCAATTTCCTGGCATCTTTTCGAGACTCTGGGTCTGAAAGAAGATAAAACAAAGCGTATTGTCTTTCATGAAATAACGAAAACTGCCATTCTAAAAGCGATTGAAACACCCCGAAAAATTGATTATAATTTAGTTTATGCTCAGCAGGCACGGAGAGTTTTAGATCGGTTGGTTGGTTTTGAATTATCACCGGTATTGTGGAAAAAGGTAAAACCTTCCCTTTCTGCAGGACGCGTACAATCAGTGGCGGTACGATTAATCGTGGACCGTGAACGTGAAGTAAACAAATTCACTGCGACTGCAGCATTCCGTGTCGTTGCTGTATTTTCTACAGATAATCAAAAAGAAATTTTCAGGGCTGAATTGCCCGAACGCTTTGAAAAAGCACCTGAAGCTGAGAATTTCCTGAAGGACTGTATAAATGCGATTTACACAGTCAATAGTCTGGAAACCAGACCAACGAAAAGAAGTCCGGCTCCGCCTTTTACAACCTCTACCCTGCAACAGGAAGCCAGCAGAAAACTGGGTTTTTCTGTTGCCAGAACCATGTCGGTCGCTCAAAAACTATACGAAAGCGGTAAAATCACCTATATGCGTACCGACTCCGTTAACCTTTCGGATACCGCGTTGAATGCTGCTGCAGATGAGATCCGATCAGCATATGGTGAAAAATATCACCAGTTAAGAAAGTTTAAAACCAAATCTGCAGGTGCGCAGGAAGCTCACGAAGCGATAAGACCTACATACTTTGAACAACATAGAATCAGTGGTGATAATTCAGAACAACGCCTTTACGAACTGATCTGGAAGCGTTCAATTGCTTCACAAATGGCAGAAGCTAATTTTGAAAAAACTACCGCTAAAATTACTATTTCAACGCGTCCCGAAGAATTTGTGGCCAATGGTGAGGTAATGAAATTTGATGGATTCCTCAAGGTTTACTTTGAATCTAAAGATGAGGAAGAAGTTGAAATCAACCTCGATGAAGACAACGAAAACTCAATTCTGCCACCTTTAAGTAAAGGTCAGCGTTTGAATTTACGCGAAATGAATGCTACTGAGCGCTATTCAAGACCACCTGCACGCTATACCGAAGCTAGCCTGGTTAAGAAACTCGAAGAATTGGGTATTGGCCGTCCTTCTACTTATGCTCCTACCATATCCACAATACAGAACCGGGGATATGTTGTCAAAGAAGAACGTGAAGGTAAAAAGCGTGACTTTCAGGTAATTAGCCTGAAAGATGGAAAAATTAGTTCAGTAACCAAATCAGAAAATACAGGAGCAGAAAAAAATAAACTATTCCCTACAGATATTGGTGCAGTAGTAAATGATTTTCTGGTAGAGCATTTTAAGGGTATTGTAGATTTCAACTTTACAGCCAAAGTTGAGAAAGAGTTCGATGAGATCGCACAGGGTTTAAAGAACTGGACAGAAATGCTGCGCTCATTTTACAATCCTTTCCACACTGAAGTAGAAAACACCCTTCAAACTGCAAACAGGGCCAGTGGCGAAAGGGAACTAGGTAACGATCCTGAAAGCGGCAAGAAAATATCTGTGCGTATTGGCAGATACGGACCATTTGTTCAGATTGGAGAATCGCAGGAAAACGAGGAGGATGAAAAACCGCGTTACGCAAGCCTTCGAGCCGGACAAATGATTGAAACCATCACTTTAGCTGAAGCACTTGATCTTTTCAAACTTCCCTTCCAGCTCGAAGATTATCAGGGTAAGGAACTTAGTGTGGGGGTAGGTCGTTTTGGACCATATATCAAATGGGGTGAAAGTTTCATATCACTACCTAAAGGTGAAGATCCGCTTTCAGTTAATCTGGATCGCGCCATTGAAATTATTGATCAAAAAAATATTGCTGAAGCTCCTATAGCCCAATATGAAAACCTGCCTGTAACTAAAGGTAAAGGTCGTTTCGGACCATTTATAAAGTGGAATAACCTCTATATTAATGTCCCTGTACGCTATAATTTCGATCAGTTAGGTCAGGCAGAGATTAACGAATTAATTAGTAATAAAGTCGAAAAAGAGTCCAACCGATTTATTCAAACCTGGCCATCTGAAAAAATAGCGCTTGAAAACGGCAGATGGGGACCTTTTATCCGTTTTGGCAAGCAAATGCTAAAGCTTGGTAAAAACAAAAGTACCAACGACAAATACAGTCCTGAGGAACTGGCCTCAATTTCTCTAGAGGCCGTTAAAAAGCTGATCGAGGAGCAGGTTCCTGACGCATTTGCAGCGAAAACTAAAAAAGTTGTAAAGAAAGTAGCCGTAAAGAAAAGCGCTAAAAAGCTAGTTAAAAAATAGGCGAAGGGATAGGAATTAAGGTTATATACCTCATGAAAAAAGATTTGCCTGAAAATATAGTCGAAAAAGTTGCAATAGCTGTCGTTCTGGAGTCCTCAACTCCAGAAGTTAAAAACTGGAAGGTTTATCTGCTCAACCTGAAAGATGAGCCTATTGATACTGTCCTTGTAAGTTCTAAAGGATATGGTGAGAAAGATGGGAAACAGGTAAAAACATCCATTTTACGTCATTCTATAGGCACAGTAGCAGCTCAGGACTATGCAGCCATTGAGCTGATTGATGAACAAGTTCTCGGCCTGACTAATGAATATTGGTTAAGTTATTATATCAATGGTCAGATTTTTGACAAAAAATTCATCTTTGTACCTGAGAGCATCATTGATACCAACCTAAGCAGAATTCCGCTGTTGAACATGCCTGGGGTAATGATTGGTTAACTAATTTACACAATCACATCCCGTTTTACAGGTACCCAGTCAGGTCATTTCCAAACATTAGCCCTACATCAAAACCACATATCCCACAAATAAAATAGAACCCTATCTTTGGGTATGGATTCGAATCAAACTTTAGCCCAACTTAGCTCAGAAGAACAACGTGTTCTTGGTTCTCTGATTGAAAAAAGCAGAACCACTCCCGATTATTACCCTATGTCAATTAACGGTCTTCAGTCGGCGTGTAACCAAAAAACTTCAAGATCTCCCATTGTACAGTATGATGAAGAAACCATTGTTGAGACTTTAAATTCCTTAAAGAAAAAAAGTTTAATATCCACTGCAACAGGGGGTTCCAGTCGGGTAGTTAAATACAAACATAACCTTGGTATTGTTTATCCTTTGATACCTTCGGAACTTGCTTTAATCGGTTTACTCCTACTCAGAGGACCGCAAACACCCGGAGAATTGAATACAAACTCCGGAAGGCTATACGAATTTGAAACCATTGAAGAAGTTCAGAGCACCTTGCAGGATCTTTCTAAAAGAGGTTTTGTAAAAGCACTTGAACGTCGCCCCGGACAAAAAGAAGTACGTTATGTTCACCTGCTTGGAGACAGCGTGGAAGAGCCTGCTGATTATCATTCAGGTATAAACCCTGCAAGTACCGATCAGCTTAGTGCCCGGGTTGAAATCCTTGAGAAAGAACTTTCAGAATTAAAAGAAGCATTCAATAAACTCCTGTCTGAATTAACTTAGCCGTTTTCTAAGCTTATTTTAATAAAAAGTTTATAATGTGTAATTTTCTAATACTGATAAAGATTCAAATATGTTAGAAAACATTGATCTTCAACAGGTTTTAGTGCTCGATATTGAAACCGTTCCTCAATACCCCACATTTAACGAATTACCTGCGGATTATCAGCAATTATGGGATCAAAAGACCCGCTTTCAACGCCGTGATGGCGAAACAGCAGCAGAATTTTATTCCAGGGGAGGAATACTGGCAGAATTTGGAAAAATCATTTGTATTTCGGTTGGAATCTTCTCAAAAAAGGCAGAAACGCTTTCCCTGCGTGTAAAATCCTTCTATGGTGATGAAGAAAAGGAAGTGATTCAGTCATTTATTGATCTCTTGAACAAACAACCCGATTCCCTTATTTTATGTGCCCACAATGGCAAGGAATTTGATTTTCCCTATTTATGCCGCAGGATGTTGATCAATGGACTGCAAATACCTGCTCAATTGAATATCCATGGAAAAAAACCCTGGGAGATCATGCATCTTGATACGATGGATCTTTGGAAATTCGGGGATTATAAAAACTATACCTCGCTGAACCTGCTTGCTGCGGTATTCAATATTCCAAGTCCGAAAGACGATATTGATGGCAGTATGGTTCACAAAGTTTACTGGGAAGACAATGACCTTGAACGGATCAGGATATATTGTGAAAAGGATGTGATTACTACTTCACAAATCCTGCTGAAATTTAAATCTTTAGCTGCCCTATCCACAGATCAGATTACTATTGTGGAGCCCTGAATGGCATTTCAATGATCATTTGAATGTTATCAAATGGTAAATAAGCTTATTATTAGCTGCTTAAGCCTTATCTTAGGTGAAATTTTAAAAAATGTCAAAAAAGAAATCAAATAACTTTAACCTGGTTCTTACCAAACTCATAACTGATGTGTTTGAAAAATCAGGTAATAAGCCATTAAATTATAAACAGGTTGCATCAAAACTTAACCTCCATGATGATGAAACCAGAGCCCTGATACTGGAGGTTTTAAAGGAAGAAACCAGAAAAGGAATTCTTCAGGAGCCTGAAAAGGGCAAATTCATACTAAAACAGCTTAAAACATTCGTAACCGGCAAGGTCGACATGACCAGTGACGGTTCGGCATATATTGTCAGTGATGATGAGTTTGAAGAAGATATTTATGTAGCGCCGCGTAAACTGCGCAATGCCCTTCACGGAGATATTGTCAAGGTGTATGTTTATGCCAAAAACAAGGGCCGCAAAAAAGACGGAGAAGTTGTCGAGATCCTGCAAAGGGCCAAAATGGACTTTACAGGAATTATTAAGCTTTCTGACCGCTTTGCCTTTTTTGTACCGGATGACAGGAAGATGCTGCATGATATTTTTATTCCTTTAGACGGACTCAATGGCGCTAAAGATGGTTATAAAGCCATAGCAAAAATTGTTGACTGGCCTGAAGATGCCAAAAATCCGATCGGTGAGATTACCCATGTGCTTGGTAAACAGGGTGAGAATAATGCTGAAATGAATGCCATTTTAGCTGATTATGGTTTTCCACTGGCTTTTCCTGCTGAAGTAGAGAAAGAGGCTGAATCAATAAAAGAAGAAATTACCAAAGAAGAAATCGCCAAACGTAAGGATTTTAGACAGGTTCTGACCTTTACTATTGATCCTGCGGATGCCAAAGATTTTGATGATGCCATTTCATTCCAAAAATTAAAAAATGGAAATGTTGAAGTAGGCGTTCATATAGCTGATGTTTCTCATTACGTTAAACCTGGTTCAGCACTTGATAAAGAAGCTTTTGAGAGGGGAACATCTGTTTACCTGGTCGACAGAGTGATTCCCATGCTCCCTGAGCGATTATCTAATGGTTTATGCTCTCTTAGACCTAATGAAGACAAACTATGCTTCTCGGCCGTATTTGAGCTCGATAACGATGCCAATGTTGTTGAACAATGGTTTGGACAGACAATTATCCATTCGGATACCCGCTTCAGTTATGAAGATGCTCAGGAAGTACTCGAAAATAAAGCTGGTAAACATAGCGAAGAGCTCTTAAAGTTAAATGAGCTTGCCTATAAGTTGCGGGAACGTAAGTTTAAGCATGGTGCAATCAGCTTTGAAAGTGTAGAAATAAAATTCCGTCTTGATGAACAGGGTAAACCACTCGGGGTTTATGTTAAAGAGCGAAAGGATGCCCATAAACTAATTGAGGATTTCATGCTTCTGGCTAATAAAAAAGTAGCCGAATTTGTCGCAAAAAAGGGCAAAGGAAAGCAGAAATTAACTTTTGTCTACCGTTCCCATGATTCACCAAAAGAAGATGCCTTATTAAGTTTCTCGCAGTTCGCATCAAAGTTCGGTTACAAGATCGATATGAGTTCAGGACGTGAAACCGCCCGCTCACTTAATTTCTTAATGGCTGATGTGGAAGGCAAGAAGGAGCAGAATGTATTGACCCAGCTCGCAATCCGATCAATGGCTAAAGCAGTTTATACTACTAAGAAACATAGCCACTACGGACTGGCATTCGATTATTATACCCACTTCACCTCTCCTATCCGCAGGTATCCTGATGTGATGGTTCACCGTTTGCTCGAGTTATACCTGGCGGACGGAAAATCTGTAAATGAAGAGGAATATGAAAAAATGTCTATCCACTCCTCTCAGATGGAGAAAAAAGCTGCGGATGCTGAACGTGCTTCAGTCAAGTATAAGCAGGCCGAATACCTTCAGAATAATATCGGGGAAGAATTCAGCGGAATTATTTCCGGATTGACAGAATGGGGTATGTATGTTGAAATTATAGCCAATAAATGCGAGGGCATGATTCGTTTACGTGATCTTAACGATGATTTTTACGTTTTAGACGAAAAGAACTATTGTATCATTGGTCAGCGACGTAAAAAGAAATATCAACTTGGAGATGAAGTTAGAATACTTGTTAAAAAAGTTGATTTAAATAAGCGGCAAATAGATTTCACCTTAGTAAAATAACCTGAGTTGGATATAAAACGGTGATTAATGACTGTTAAAACTCTGAAAAGGTATCAGGTATGGGGTAAGAATAGGGAATTGGAAATAGGAAATTGGAAATGGGGAAATGGGGAAATGGAAGCCTGATCGGGTAAAATTTCAACGCTCAATTCTTCTCTACAGCTCAAGGCTATAACCTCATTCCAGATTAAAATAGTAACCCTTATATCGAAATCACGTTAAAATAATATTTAAATAGCCATAATGGAATAAAACAGAATGTTCCTGAAGCTAAATT
>CAZGCG010000050.1:0-14310 GCA_964524205.1 uncultured Sphingobacterium sp.
ATATTAGAATAGAAAAACCGGAAAATGAACCTCCAGTACCGGGCGCAAGATTGGGAAGAGACCGGGAAGGAAATCCTGCCTGGTTTATCGCAGATCCCGAAAATCCAGGCAAATATTTACAAGTAAAACACAAGGAATAATAAAATGCAAGAATCGGACTACAACTTCCAACCTGTTGAATTTGATCCCTTTGCGGGTCCTGAAATCGAGAATGTTGTTCCGGCAACCGAACCTCAGGCCGAAATTTGGGCTTCATGTCTGATTGGAGGTGAAGAGGCAAACCGTTCATATAATGAGTCTGTTTCCCTGATCCTTCAGGGTGAACTGAATTATTCTTCACTTGAAAAATCATTGCAGGATCTTTTTAAAAGGCATGATGCCCTACGATCAGGTTTCAGTGCAGATGGTAAACAATTATGTATTTTTTCTGAAGGCAATCTTCAATATAATTATCAGGATATCAGCGGTACTGATCCTGATCGTCAAAAAGATTTAATTGATCAGTTTCTGATTGAAGATGCTAAGACATCTTTCAACCTGCTAACAGGCCCCTTATTCAGGGTTAAGCTATTTAAACTTGCAGAAGATAGCCATCATCTGACTCTTTCAAGTCATCACATCATCTGTGATGGCTGGTCGATCAGCATCATCATGCAGGATTTGGGAAAACTGTATTCTGCCGGTTTAAAATCTGAAATTGCACAATTACCTGTGGCTCCTGCCTTTGCTGATTATGCGGTAAAACAAAGAGCATTTCAGCAAAGTGCAGAATATAAGTCAATTGAATCCTTCTGGATGAAGCAGTTCATGGATAATGTACCCGAACTGGATATACCGACCGATTTTCCACGCCCCGAATTCAGAACCTACAAAAGCCATCGTGATGATTTTGAATTAAAGCCTGAACTGATCAATGCCGTAAAAAAAATGGGGGCAAAAACCGGATGTAGCTTTGTAAGCAGCATGCTTGTGGCTTTTGAAGTGTTCCTTCACCGTATATCCGGACAGAGTGATATCATTCTGGGTGTTCCATCTGCAGGACAGTCAGCAGAAGGCTACAACGGTCTGGTTGGGCATTGTGTCAATATGCTCCCTCTAAAAAGCCATCATAATGGCGATTTTACTTTTCTGGAATTCCTTAAAATCAGAAAACCAGCAATATTCGATGCTTACGAAAATCAGCAATATACTTTTGGAAGCCTGCTTAAAAAGTTGAATATCAAGAGGGATGCCTCTCGTGTACCGCTTATCCCGATTGTATTTAATATTGATATCGGGCTTAATGAGGGCGTAAAGTTCGAAGGGATAAAACATGAACTCATCATCAATAAAAGAGAATATGAGAATTTTGAAATATTCTTAAATGCAAGTGGTTCAGGTGATTCCCTGATTCTTGAATGGTCATATAACACCCAACTATTCAGTGCTGAGACCATCAGGGGAATGATGGAGGATTTTACTGAGCTGCTGCGTCAGGTGACTGGAAATCCTGAAATAAAAATCAGAGACATCAATACCCGGAGATCGGGGGACGATTTTGAATGGAATAACACCCATGCAATTTACCCTAAAGACAGCTCCCTGCATGAACTGATCAGTCAGAAAACCAGAGAGTATCCGCAAAAAAATGCAATAAGTTTCAGGAATAAGAATATCTCCTATCAGGATTTGAATGAGAGAGCGAACCGATTGGCAAATCTCCTGATCAAACGGGGAATACAAAAAGGTGACAGAATTGCACTGGCGCTCGACAGATCTGAAGAACTGATCATCGCACTGATCGGTATTATGAAGTCAGGTGCAGCCTATGTACCACTTGATCCAGCCTATCCGAAAAAACAAATTGAATACATGCTGAAAGATGCTTCAGCAAGAATATTACTGACTTCAAGTGCTTATCAAAATAAATTTTCTTCTGAGAGTGAAGAAATTATCCTTGAAGGTATTCAGAATGAACTAAAAGAAAGTTCTAAAGAGGACCCGACTGTAGCTGTAAATGGTTCTGACCTGGCTTATGTAATTTACACATCCGGCTCATCAGGCAAGCCAAAAGGAACCCAAATTGAACATCATAGTTTGGTGAATTTTTTGTGCAGCATGCAGAAAGTACCGGGCATTAGTCCGGAGGACCGCCTTCTGGCTGTTACAACAATTTCATTTGATATTGCCGGACTCGAACTTTATCTGCCACTCATCAGTGGCGCAGAATTGGTTGTAGCTGATTCAGAATCAGTAAAGGATGGCCGGCTTCTACTGGATCTGATCAGGAATGAAAAAATCAGCATCATGCAGGCAACCCCTTCCTCCTGGCGAATGATACTTGATGCCGGATGGGATGAAGCGATCAATATCAAAGTACTTTGTGGAGGTGAAGCCTTATCCCGTGACCTTGCCGGAAGCCTGAAGGAAAGGTGCAATTCCCTATGGAATATGTATGGCCCGACGGAAACCACTATCTGGTCAACCCTAAAACAGATCAGCAATTTTGATCAGCCGATAACAATAGGAAAACCGATAGCAAATACCCAGGTCTACCTGCTCGACCAATACCTTAAACCGGTTCGGAAGGGAGGAACAGGCGAGATCTATATTGCCGGTGATGGATTGGCAAGAGCATACCTAAACAATCCGGAGCTGACAGCGGCAGCTTTTGTTAGAGACCCTTTTTCAGATCAGTCCGATAAAAAAATGTACCGTACCGGTGATCTTGGCAGGTACACAGCAGATGGTGATATCCAATGTCTTGGAAGGATAGATAATCAGGTTAAAATCAGGGGCCATCGTATTGAACTTGGGGCAATAGAAGAATCATTATTAATGCAGGATTCGATAAAAGAAGCTGTTGTGATTGCCAGAGAAGACCTTCCCGGGGATAAAAAACTGGTAGCCTATATCGTCCCTGAACATATTGAAGGGAACAGTAAATCACCATCTTGGCAAGAAAGATGGGAAGATCTTTATAAACGGGGAATTCAGTCTGAAAGTGAATTAAGCATCGCGGAACAGCAACTCGATATTGCTGTTGCTCAGGAAATCAGCGGAAGGACTGACATCCGGGAAGAAGTTGAAGAATGGCTAAAACAATCGGTTGACCGTATCAAAGCTATAAATGCTAAAACAGTTATGGAACTGGGTTGCGGTGCCGGACAGCTCATATTCGAACTTGCTCCTTTTACCGAAAATTTCATCGCTACTGATTACGCAGAAACCGCTATTGAGAAAGTAAAGGAAAAACTTAATGCTGAACCTGAGAAATGGAAAAATGTGAGCGCGATAACAGCGCCAGCTGATGATTTCTCATTCGTGAATAATGGTTCTTTGGATCTTGTGATCATTAATGGGGTTGTTCAGTATTTTCCTGATGCCCCTTATCTTGTGAAGGTAATTGAACAGGCATCAAAAGCAATTAAAAATGGAGGGTGCATATACATCGGCGATATGCAGGGCAAAAGTACATTGCCCATGTATCATGCGTATGATCAGTTAAACAGGACTGATGAAAACCTAAGTATTTCTGAATTCAAAAAGATATGTGATCGCCGGGTAAAGCTTGAAGATGAGCTGGTTGCCGATCCGGGTTTTTTCTACAAACTGCCTGAACTGATTCCTGCAATCAGTGGGGTGAATGTTCAGTTAAGAGAAGGAAAACATATCAACGAAACTACCAAATACCATTATGATATCTGGCTTTATGTCAATGATGGTTCGGCAAGTATAAAAGCTGATATTCAGATCAAATGGGAAGCTGGGAATAATTTAGACTGGATAAAAAACGAATTAAAAAAATACGCCGGGAAGGTTGTCCACCTCCATAAAGTGTTCAATACAAGAATGATGGATGATTATTCCCTTCAGCAAATTCTTGCCAAAATTGATAATAATGCATCAGTAAAAGATGCCAAAGCTTTATTGGCTTCATCTCATGGAGGTCTGAATCCTCATCCTTTCTGGAATCTGGGAACCGAACTGGGATATATTAGTCATGTACGCTGGACGAATGATGGCGCAGATGGCTGCTTTGACGTGATATTTATTCCATTTGAAAAGTCTGACAGGCTTCCTGAAGCTGGGGAGATTCTTAGTCCGGCTAATGATTCAGCATTTGATTATGCCAGAGACCCCTATTCAGGTGAACTAACTGCCTCAGCAGATCATCTGGCGGAGTGGAAAGAAGGCCTGAAAGAATTACTGCCTGCCCAAATGATCCCATCTGAATTTGTTCTGCTAAAAAAGCTCCCGTTACTTCCAAATGGTAAGATCAACAGAAAAGCATTACCCAAACCTGAAGAGAAGGCCCAAGAGGACCAGGACAAGGCGATGCCACGCACTGCCACAGAAAAATTGGTAGCAAGAATATGGGCTGAAACATTGGGATTAGAGTCTGTTGGATTAAATGATGACTTCTTTGAACTCGGTGGGCATTCTCTTATAGCCGTACAGGTTATGATCAGAATGGAGAAGGAAACCGGTTTAAGATTACCTTTGACAAGTTTGTTTAAATTTACTACTTTAGAAGAGTTTTCCCTCCTGTTCACAGAGGCTCCTTTATGAATAAAACTGAAAGAAACGACGTTCAAATAAACCCGGAAAAGGTATTTGTACCTGCAACAGAATCTCAAAAGGAGATTTTGGTTTCTTGTATTTTGGGTGGTGATGAAGCAAGCCGGGCATATAATCTTTCTGTTAGCCTACAAATTTCAGGTCCGCTTATTCGTACTTTTCTTGAATCAAGTCTGCATGAACTTATCGAGAGACATGAGTCACTCAGATCAGTCTTTACAGTAGACGCTTCACAGATATGCATCTCTTCCAAACAATTACTGAGCCTTCACTTTGAAGATCTGAGTGATAAAGATGAGGTTTACAAGAAAGACTTTATGGAGATATTCATAAAGTCTGAAGTCAATACCGTCTTCGACCTTCACAATGGGCCCCTATACAAACTATCCTTATTCAAACTTGAAAACAATAGCCATTTACTGATATTTACTGCCCACCATATCATCTGTGACGGATGGTCTATGGGCATTTTCCTGGATGAATTAGGGAAATTATATTCGGCACGTATTAAAGATGAATCTTCCGGATTACCTGAAGCAAATTCATTTACCCAATTTGCTTTAGATCAAAAGAAATTTTCTCAAAGCAAGGAATACAAGCAAATTGAACAATTCTGGCAAGACCAGTTCAAAGATAGCGTACCTGTACTCGATTTGCCAACAGATTTCCCCAGGCCGGCAATTAAAACTAATAAAAGTAGTCGTTTAGATACAATCCTGGACAAGGATTTGTTCAATGAAATTAAAGCCTTTAGTAATAAGCAGGGCTCAAGCCTCGCAATTACGCTTAGGACAGTATTTGAGATACTACTATATAAATTAAGTGGCCAGGATGATATCGTTTTAGGACTTCCATCGGCCGGCCAGGCGATTACGGATAATTACCATCTGATGGGGCATTGTATCAACCTGCTTCCGATCAGATGCAGACTTAGGGATGAAATGAATTTCACTCAATACCTTAAAGAAAGGAAATTCGCAACCCTGGATGCTTATGATCATCAGCAATTTACATTCGGAAGCTTGCTGAAGAACCTGAATATTCCCCGAGATCCATCCAGAGCTCCATTAGTTTCTGTGGTATTCAGTCTTGATCAGGGTTTGGGTGGGATGTTGCATCTTGAGGGATTAACAACAAAAGTCATATCCAATAAAAGAGATTATGAAAACTTCGAGATCTTTATTAATGCAACAATTGAAGAAGAAGATTTTAAATTAGAATGGACCTATAACACTCAGTTATTTAAAGCCGAAACCATCAAAAAAATGATGGTTCAATTTGATTCTCTGCTCAATACTCTTATTCAAGATCCTCAGATAAAATTAAAAGATATTCTTGTTAGTGACCAAACCGATCTTCTTAAAAAAATTGCCGGATGGAACGAAACTCAAATACAATATCCTGCAAACAAACCGATCTTTCAGTTTGTTTCAGAAAATGCCGGGAAACATCCTGATAAAATTGCTGTTAAGTATAAAGAAAGTACCACCAGCTACAGAGAACTGAATGAAAAAGCCAATCAGTTTGCTCACTATTTGATTGAAAATCATGTAAGCCCGGGAGATACAATTGCGCTGGCAGTCGACCGTTCTGCTGAACTCCTGATCAGTTTGCTGGCTATTATGAAAACAGGGGCAGCCTATGTTCCTGTTGATCCGGAATATCCGCTCAAGCGGATTGAGTATATGCTTGAAGATTCGGCAGCCAGGGTGTTAATCAGTTCTCATAAATATAAAAACCAATTTACTATAGAGGGGACAAAAGAGATCGTACTGGAAGAAATTTTTTCGGAACTGATTAATTATCCAGCTACTGAACCTCTTGTAGAAGTTAAGGGGACTGACCTTGCGTATGTAATCTACACATCGGGATCAACCGGCAAGCCTAAAGGTATAGCCATAGAACACCATAGCCTTTGCAACTTTTTATGCAGTATGCAAAAAGAGCCTGGCATTTCTGCAAAAGATAAATTACTGGCGGTCACTACTATTTCCTTTGATATCTCGGGACTTGAACTATATCTCCCTCTGATCAGTGGTGCAGAACTCCTGATTACTGATGCTGAACTAGCAAAGGATGCCAGAGAGCTTCTTGACCTTGTCAGAACTGAGAAGGTCAGCATCATGCAGGCCACGCCGTCTACCTGGCGGATGATGGTAGAAAGCAATTGGGATGAGCGGATTGAACTCAAAGTACTCTGTGGCGGAGAAGCGCTAAGTAAAGACCTGGCAGAAGCATTGTTGACCCGATGTACATCACTATGGAATATGTACGGGCCCACCGAGACAACAATTTGGTCTGCAGTAAAACAGATTAAAAATACAGATTCACAGATCAGTATCGGACATCCGATTGACAATACACAAATCTACATACTCGACCAGCATCTGAGACCAGTTTCAGTAGGGCGCACCGGAGAAATTTATATTGGGGGTGCCGGACTTGCAAGAGCCTACCTAAATAAGCCTGAACTTACGGCAAACAGCTTTGTTCCAAATCCAATATCCCCTGAAATATCCAGTAGAATCTATCGTAGTGGCGATCTGGGTAAATTTCTCGATAATGGAGAAATTCAGTGTTTTGGCCGGGTAGATAATCAGGTCAAAATAAGGGGATACCGCATTGAATTAGGAGCCATTGAGGAAGCTTTGAATGAACAGGATAATGTTAAAGAATCTTTAGTAATTGCCAGAGAAGACCGTCCTGGGGATCAAAGGCTGGTGGCTTATCTTATCCCTGATACAGAGGCTAATAATTTGAATTCATCGCAGATAGCATCATGGAAACAAGGCATTAAAGAGTTATTACCATCATACATGGTTCCCGGTGATTTTGTGGTTCTAAGCCAATTTCCATTACTCCCAAATGGAAAAATTGATAGAAAATCACTCCCCAAGCCTAATGAGAGCCTTCAGGAGAACAAAAAGACAGAACTACCTAAGACCGAAACAGAGAAATTGGTTGCTGAGGTTTGGAAAGATGTCTTAGTTATTGATTCTGTTGGCTTACATGACGACTTCTTTGATCTGGGAGGGCATTCACTTTTGGCAGTTCAGGTAATGTTGCGCCTTGATAAAGAGACTGGCATTAAATTGCCGATTACCACCTTGTTCAAGATCTCGGGGCTTACAGATTTCGCGAAACAATATGACCTTGCTAAAGGTAACATGGGTGATCCAGGACAGGAAATCGAATCTGACTTACAAATAGATAAACTTAATACCCATCAAGATTCCACAATAGGCTACGTTCCTCCTAGAACGGATGTTGAAGGTCTTGTTGCACAGATCTGGGCTGAACATCTGGGGCTTGATGCTGTGGGAGTATACGATGATTTTTTTGAATTAGGTGGTCATTCCATGATGGCTATACAGGTACTCAATCAACTTGAAAAAGAGACTGGAAAGCGCCTCCCTTTGGCAAGTTTATTTGAACACAGTACGGTAGAATCTATGGCGCTAATGCTCGAAATGGATGCTAAATCCATTACCTGGGACTCATTGGTTGCAATCAAGCCACAGGGCAATAAAATGCCGCTTTACATTGTTCATGGCGCCGGACTGAATGTGCTTTTTTTTAATACTCTGGCAAAAAACATGGACCCTGATCAACCGGTATATGGTTTACAGGCCAAGGGATTAAATGGTATTGACGAACCCCTGGAAAAAATTGAGGATATGGCTGCCTATTATATATCAGAAATAGTAAAGCATAATCCAAAAGGGCCTTATGCTATTGCAGGTTTTTCATTCGGTGGGATCATTGCATTTGAAATGGCAAAACAGTTTAAGGCTATGGGTAAAGAAGTAAAGATGCTTGCCATGTTTGATACCTATGCCTACCAGTCTGACCGATACGATTCTACACTTACAAAATTATTCAATAAAACCAGGTATCTCAGTAAACAATTGCTCTACACCTTTACCCTGTTCAGTGAAGACCCTAAACGTACGATAGAATACAAAACTGAAGCCATAAAACGCAGGTTCATTCAGTTCTACTGGAAACTTAAATATGGTCGGGAACAAAATCAGGAAGGATTTTTTGGATATGCCAATAACATCGATATAAAGAACATGCAAGCCTGGGAAAAGTATGTATTTACTCCATATAATGGGTCAATAGAGCTTTTCAGGGCAAAAAAACGGACTTTTTACATGGATGATTTCGAGTATCTCGGCTGGAAACCATTTGCGCTGAAAGGAATCAGGATTCATGAGATACCCGGAGAACATAATTATATTTTTGCACCGCCAAATGATCAGGAGTTTGCAGAAATTCTTCAGAAATGTCTCGATGAATCGGCATTAAAAAAGAGAGAAATTTAATATCTCCAATGTCGACCACACTGATTTTTTGCGAACAGATCAGCCCCACCTGGCAGAAAGGATTTTTAAACTACTCAGAAAAACAGGTCGACATCTGGAAAATTAATGTGCAAAATTACAATCCCATCCCAGAAAATATTCTCAGCAAGGATGAAGTATTAAAAGCATCCCGCTTTCTTCATTCCAAAGACCGTGATTCCTTTATTTCCAGAAGAACAGCCCTGAGAATTTTACTCAGCAGATATACTGATATTCCCGCTTCAGAAATCGAATTTATCGCCGGCAAAAATAAAAAGCCAGAGCTAAAATCAGAATCCAGGAGAATCCGGTTTAATGTATCCCATTCAGCTGAATTGATTCTGATCGCCATCTCTGATACGGAGATTGGCGTTGATATTGAGCGAATTGAAACCAGCTTCAACTATTCTGACATCCTTAAACATAGTTTCAATGAGCAGGAAATTAATCAAATTGAGAAAGCGGCTGATGGTCGGGAACTTTTTTTCAGGCTCTGGACCCGCAAGGAAGCACTTACCAAGGCAAGTTCCAAGGGGCTGGATGATGAGCTCAGGGATATTCCCTCAATCGATGGCTGGCATAGTGTTAATGAAGAACTCATCGGACTAAATGGGAACTGGCAACTGAAGAGTTTTAATATTGATCAACAATATCTGGGTAGTATCGCCTGTCAGGCTGATAAGAAGCTAAATTATTTAAATTTTGAATTCTAATACCTAAGCTAAAACGTGATTAAAATGATAATAATTACACTCATTTAATTCAAAAATCAATGACTATTCAGAAAAAGTCGCAAATATCCTACGAAGAGTTTATGGAGGAACACTATAAGCCAAGGATACCGCTAATTTTTAAAAACGCGTCGAAAGCATGGAAGGCTCAGGGCTTGATTACTCCCGAATATCTGAGAGAACATTTTAGTGAGCGGAGTACAAGCATTAAGTACAATGAATACACCATTGCTGAGATTTTAGATCGGGTTGCAGTAAGTACTCCTGAAAATCCGGCACCATATCCTGCAATTTTCGAAATCCGGACTCAATTACCTGAATTACTCCCACTAATTCAGCCGCTTAATATGGGTTATGCTAAACCTAATTGGTTCGAAGAAAAGGTTTTCCCTCCGGGCAAACTGGGGAACAGTCTCGAATTATTTATCGGCGGTTTAGGTTGCCAGTTTCCCTTCGCACACATCGACCAGTATTATACCAATGCCTGGATAACTCAGGTATATGGAGAAAAACAAATAACTATTTTCCCTCAGGGGCAGGATGAAATGCTCTACCCTGATCCCAAAAACCCATATGTATCTCTCGTTAATATTTTTAATCCGGATTATAAAATTCATCCAAAATTCGAAAACGCGACCCCTATAAAAGGAACAATTCTTCCCGGGGAAACCTTATTCATTCCTCGTGGAACCTGGCATACAGCTCTTTCACTTACAACAAACATTTCGGTGATATTTGATCAGATCAACGGCATTAATTTCCCAAAATGGAAGAGTGATATCTGGGAATTCAAAAAACGTGAAAGTTTAAAAAATGCGGTTGCTAGCTATGCCTATGCTACTGCAGCAGGTGCATATTGCAAACTAAAGGATTTGTTTTCAGGAGCAAAATATTAATTGCTCCTGAAAATTACCAACACATATTGTGAGGATAGGGTTTAAGTAAGCCTTCGGGAAAAGAAATAGGCTTATTGTTTCAGTTCTTTCGTCCATACCTCATAAATCGGATTTCCTGCAGAGCTGAGTCCTGAATGATGCCAGTTCCCATCAACCAATTTACCGTCAAAAGAAAGTGAAGCACCTACTCTGTTGTTATCGCGGGAGAAGAATTCAATATTTTCAGTATACTTTCCATTAACAAAGGTATACGAGCCTCCGCCAGTACCAAAGAACTCTTTCGTTTCAGCATTAATTGCTGCCCATTGAAATTTAGTTCCGGTTAGAACTTTCAGTGTTTTACGCGCTCTTGGCGGACTCATTACGATCTTGCCATCAGTCTTACGCCCCGACATACGCCAGGTGCCCGCCATCTCACCCTCACCTTTATCGAGCATATCCCAAATAGTTTTTTTGCCACTGATATCACTGCTTAACTTATTCTTGTTTACAGAAAAGCTGTAGTTGATCGCCTGACCGATCTGATCCTTATCATGGGTATTGAATTCGATTTTGGCCACCAAATCCTTGCCAGAAAAGGAATAGGTTCCTCCTCTGCTTTGTATGAACTGCTTATTCACCCGATCAAAAATCGTATGCATAAAATACCCGTCCGAGAACAGAAGAACCTGCTCTAAAGTACTCTGCTGGGTTTTCCATGCACCATTAATCGATTCATCAGCATTCCGGGTATCAGGCACAAATGCTGTCAGACAAACCATCAAAATCATTGATAGTCCTGAGAATAAAGTTTTGGGGTTACTTAGCATATTTCTCCGATTTTAATATTAAAAATAATAAAAAATCATTGACTACAAAGGCTTTAGAATATTTGCTGACTGTAAATCTTGCTACAACCTGATATCTGGAACAATTTAGCAACCTGATGTATGCGGCTCATTAGCCCGAAGTATTTTCCCGCTAATATCACCGGCTATCTTCTCAGCCTGAACCCTTAATTCAGACACCGCTGTACTTTCCCATAACAGCCCTTTTAGATTTGAGCCCATTATATATAAGCCAGATTGAACCTTACCTGCCGGATTAAGGGCTTCAAATGTATCGGGGTCAGCATTGATTCCCAGTTTCAGTTCATCCTGACAAATGATTCCCTTCAACAAGGCATTCTTTAAGTAATTGTCATCCAGCTTAAGGAGATCTGTTTCAGGGCCTGTACAATTAATAACTCTCGATACAGCTAACTGAACTGATTGTTTTTGCTTCTTGTCATAGAATAAGGCTATGATATTATCGTCATTCCCGATAATATCAATGAGTTTGCCCGAAACTATATGCAGGCGGCCTTCGATCCGGAGTTGCTGCAATTTATCATGTATATGCAAGGGAATCCTATGCCTGGCCACACCCCAGAGATGCCTGAGTCTCGACATAAAAATTCGTTTCTCAGCCATGGTCAATCTTTTCCAAATGGTTTGAGTAAGAGACCGGAGTGAGTCGATCAATGGTTCTGCAGATAATCCATACTCTCTGATCAGTTTCATGTGTTTATTGAACAGTTTAACGAGCTCAAATAAGCTGGTCTTATCGCCAATTTCTTCTACAAGTTTGGTATAGGATAATCCATTATGCCGGTGAGGAAGAATATTGAAGCCATTTGGAGATATTGATACAATCGGCCCCTGAAAACCATTTTCGAGCAAGCCGATCACCGTGTCAACCATGGTGAGCCCATTCCCAATAATGAGTACCGGCTCCTTTGAATTAATTCCTGAAACCGAACGGATATCCCAGGGGTTTTGAAAATAATTTGCACTGCTGGTAAAAAACGAACCCTTAATATTAGGATTTCCAGGCAAATGGTTACCACTGGCGATTATAGCATATTTGGTTGACAATCTGGATTTATCCTTCAATTCAATATCTATGGAATCCTTTAATAGTGTCAGATCCTTTACTGATGAGCTGATAACATCTACTTGTATCTTCTTCCCCTCAGCCTGTTTCAGCGCATCCTTCCAGATATCCTGTAAATATTCACCATAGAGATATCTGGGCAGGAAGGAGTTGGCGATCAATGTCCTGTCTTTATCCCTGAAATGATCTTGTTGCATCACCCAGTTCAGGAAATGATCGGGATCAGAAGCAAAAGCACTCATCCTCGAACTAACTACATTTAAAAGGGCTTTTTTAGAATAAGGATTATAGGCAATTCCGGTATTCAACGCATCCGTTTCATTAATGAGCTTAATCTCCAACGGGGCTCTTGCATTTCTAATTAAATGAACTCCGGTCATGGTTCCTGAAAAACCACCACCTATAATTGCAATTTTCTCCATCCCTGATTTTATAAATTAAAAGTATTTATAAAAACCGAATTAAGGGAAGGAAATTTAGTTTGTTAGTTGGTTGGTTGGTTAGCGAAATCCGAGTTCAATTCACACTCCCTTTCCTATTCCCTATTCCCTATTCCCCATTTCCCATTTCCCATTTCCCATTTCCTATTCCCCATTTCCTCCCTCAAAAAAACTTATCAATAGAATTCCAGATAATTCGCAGGCTTGAAATAATCACGATTACACCAACGCCGATAAACATCTTTTTGAGCGGCAATTTACCTGCAAACCTTGCTGCAATTGGTGCGGCGAGAACACCTCCTATAATCAATCCAAGAATAGTCTGCCAGTGGCTTACTCCCAAAATAACGAAGAAGGTAAGCGCACTTGCCATTGTTACGAAGAATTCTGTTAAACTGACCGAGCCGATAACGTACTTAGGTGTCCGGCCCTTTGAAATGAGCGTACTGGTAACCAGGGGCCCCCAGCCACCTCCTCCAAAAGAATCAAGAAATCCACCTGCACCCGCAAGCAATCCGGCACGTTTAACTTTTTGTGCTTTTCGTTTCTCTTTGAATGCATTTGTCAATATTCTGATTCCAAGGATCATCGTGTATACCGAGATTATGGGCCGGATAATTTGACCGTAATTTTCACCAGCATAAGCGAGAAATACAGCTCCAACAATTGCCCCTAAAACGCCCGGAATGAGGAGCGTTTTAAATAACTTCATATTCACATTGCCAAAACGATAATGACTAAAGCCCGATGCTCCGCTTGAAAACATTTCTGCGGTATGAATACTTCCCGAAATCACCGCCGGATTCATTCCGCCTGATAGTAAAAGCGTTGTAGATACCACACCATAACCCATACCCAAAGCACCATCAACCATCTGAGCTAAAAACCCTACCAGCAACATCCATAAAAATTTATCATCAATTTGCGCCGACAGTTCTTTACCCAAATTAAGAACAGCAGGGTAAGAAACATAGGAATACACTGCATACACAACAAAGAGTATTGCCAGACTAAATAATGATAAATAGGCAATCCCTTTCCATCGTTTTTCCTGAGAAACTACCCTTGTTTTTACGTCGTTCAATGCTTTTATGATTTATTGTTAATGCTAAATTTAATATTTTTTTAATAACTAATATTAATCCTATGGATTTAGTAGACAATTATAAATCATTTTTTCTTTTGCACCTAATTTATTTTACAATTTTTCAAATAAATCTGCAACAGATCTCTCCTCGCGGAAAAATATCCATATAAATTAAAAATTAGTTTCGCTGGTCGAGATGACGTGTTGGTTGGTTGTTGGTTGTTAGTGAATTCGGAGTTCAATTCAAACCCCATTTCCAATTCCCTATTTCCTATTTCCTCATCACTGTTGTCCGGTTAAAATAAAATTTCAGATAAAATAGTCATTTACATCCTA
>CAZGCG010000051.1:0-14097 GCA_964524205.1 uncultured Sphingobacterium sp.
CTGAAAGGTAATTCGGTAGAAATGCGTCATATAAATGATGAATTTCAACGTGTTGCCCTGGCCAATCCAGAAGTGTTTTTTACGCTTCATCATGATGGGAATGAGGTTTTCCACTTACCAAAGGGAAGCCTTAAACAGCGAATCATCCACCTTTTTGGAAATGCCTATAATCAGAAGCTGGTTCCTGTTGAGGAAAATACTTCGATTATAGAGCTTAAGGGTTATATCGGGAAACCGGAATTCGCAAAAAAAACAAGGGGAGAGCAATTCTTCTTTGTGAATAATCGTTTCATCAAAGATCCATACCTGAATCATGCGGTGATGAATGCCTTTGAAGAGGTTTTAAGTTCAGATAGTTTTCCATTGTATGTCTTGTTCATCGATATCGACCCTTCAAAAATTGACATCAATGTTCATCCTACCAAAACTGAGATCAAATACCAGGATGAAAAAGCAATTTATGCAATCATCCGCTCGGCAGTAAAACGATCCTTAGGAAAGTATAATATCAGCCCGACACTCGATTTCAACCAGGAAACCGGTTTTAGCCAAATGATCACTCATAAGGCACATGAAGATATCGTACCTCCGGCAATTGCATTCAATCCTGATTTCAATCCTTTTAGTCCGGGAAGAAATGAACGGGAAATTCCATTTCTTCGAAACGCCGGAGAAGAAAGAACCAGTATAAGTAAAAATTGGGGCTCACTTTATGAAATAGTTCAGCCCGAACAGTCCAGACAAAGCGATATGGAGCTGGAAGGAAATCGCCATGTTGAAATTGATAACCAGGTACTCAAGGTTCTCGGGAAACAGATCTTTCAACTGCATAACCGTTTTATTATTTCGCAGATCAAGTCGGGATTTATGCTGATCGATCAGCAGGCCGCTCATGAGCGGATCTTATATGAGCGCTATATTCAGCATCTCGAGAACCGTCAGGGTGCCTCTCAGCAGAGCCTTTTTCCTCAAACTGTTACGCTGAACACCAGTGATTTTGAGCTTGTTAAAGAACTTTTACCGGATATCCACGCCCTGGGCTTTCAGATTCGTACATTCGGGAAGAACACTTTTATTATTGATGGTATCCCCGCAGATATCGGAACAAATATCAGTGAAGTTGAAATGCTGGAACACCTGATTGAAGGTTTTAAGAATAACCAAAGTGCCTTAAAATTAAACAAACGTGATAGTCTGGCCCGTGCCCTGGCACGTAATACCTCAATAAAAGCAGGACTGGCCCTGTCAGTTGATGAAATGAACCTGCTGATAGACGAATTATTTGCATGCGAAATGCCGAATACCTCACTTAGCGGGAAACCGGTAATCAGCACCTTTACCCTTGAAGAACTATTACTAAGATTTGAAAAATAATACCAGCAGATTGATTTATGAACGACAGACTTTCCCCATTTGCGCATATTCCACCAGTAGTAAAGAACCTGCTGATCATCAATATCATTTTTTATGTCGCTACCCTGATGTTTGGCGGCCCGATGATGACCCAGGTTTTGGGAGTTCATTATTTTGACAGTCCTGATTTCAGGATCTGGCAAGTGATCACGTACATGTTCATGCATGATTATTCGTCCTTATTCCATATCCTGTTCAACATGTTCGCCCTCTATACCTTTGGATCTTCCATCGAATATATCATGGGCTCCAAACGATTCCTGAATTTTTACCTGATCACGGGTTTGGGAGCACTGGCTCTGCAATTGCTGGTTCAAAGTTTTGAGGTTTACAGTATCACGGGCAGTGCGGTGAATAATGGCAGTTTTATGGTAGATTCATTAAAAAGAACCATTTCTTTCAATCCTGACCTGATTTCTCAAGAACAGGCTTCTACACTTTTGGGTATTTATCTTACTCCAATGGTTGGGGCTTCGGGCGCAATTTTCGGCCTTTTGATAGCTTTTGGCATGCTTTTCCCGAATGCTGAACTATTTATTATGTTCATTCCGGTACCTGTAAAAGCCAAGTATATTATCCCGGTTTATGTGATACTTGAGTTGTTTTTGGGAGTTAAACAATTCTCGGGCGATTCAGTGGCGCACTTTGCACATTTGGGAGGAGCCTTATTTGGTTTTATCTTAGTAAAAATGTGGCACTTAAAACGCCATGATAATTTTTATGAATAAGAATTTATTTAGTGAATTATATTTTAAGGCATTCCGATCCGGGAATCCGCTTTATTTATTCATCGGGATAAATATTCTTGTATTTCTGGTTATCGGACTAATCAGTGTTGGCGGCTTTTTATTTGGAGCCAGTACTACCCCGGCCGACTGGATAAGCAGGCAACTATCCATGCCGGCTAACCTCCAAACACTTGCTTATAAACCATGGACCATTATCACTTACATGTTCCTGCAGCGGGAAATCTTCCATATACTCTTCAACCTGCTCTGGTTGTATTGGATGGGAATGATCTTTATGGATTTTCTGAACAAGCGCCAGTTTATCTTTACTTATCTGGCTGGTGGAATTACGGGAGCCTTATTATATCTGCTAGCCTATAATACTCTGCCTGCTTTTAGCGGACTGGCACAAAATTCTATCCTTTTAGGATCATCCGCCAGTGTGATGGCAGTTGTTATCGCCACTGCAACCCTGGTTCCTGATTTTACCATTCGCCTTTTACTTTTTGGAACAGTTCGCTTAAAGTATCTGGCAATTGCCTACTTCGTTCTTGATATCATTGGAATGGGCGGAGGAAATCCGGGTGGCAGCATCGCACATATCGGAGGTGCTATATTAGGCTTCATATTTATAAAACAGTTAAATAGTGGAAGGGATCTGAGTAAGATCCTGAAGAAAAGATCCAGGCTTAAAGTTGTACAGAATAAGAGTAATACAAGATCAGAGACTATTCACACTGATCAGGAGACCATTGACAAGATTCTGGATAAGATCTCCAAATCAGGATATGATAGTTTGAATAAAGCCGAAAAAGAAGCATTATTTAAAGCGAGTAAAAAATAATGGCAAAATTCAACAGAAAAAGGCCCCGCATACACCTGTTCAGTAAGTTCGTGCTTATTGCCAATATTTTTGCGGTAATAGCATTGCTGATAAGCTATCTGGCATCTTACTCAGATCCCGCCTCTTTCTGGATAATTTCCTTTTTCGGGCTTGCATACCCTGCCATTTTAATAATCAATGTGCTCTTCATTATTTACTGGCTGATTCGCTGGCCAAGATTTGCATTGATTTCAGGTATAGCCATTCTCGCCGGCTGGAGTGTGATTCTGAATTACATAGGATTCAGAGAAAACACAGCGATAATGGTTCCAAAATCTTCAAAGAGCTTTATTCGTATTATGACCTATAATGTGCATAATTTCAAGCAATTCGGAGATAAGAACGATCAGTTCACTAAAGATCAGATATTGAATGTGATCCGGAATGAGCAGCCTGATGTGATCTGCTTTCAGGAATTTTTTAGCAGAAAGAAAGGAGAGTATAATTTCAGGAAATATATTCAGGAAATTCTGAATACTGAACATTATTATTTCAAGCCATCAACAGATAATGGCTATGAGGCCATTGGTATGGCAATCTTCTCAAAATTTCCGATAGTGAAGCAGGGAAGCATACAGTTTGCAAAAAAAATGAACTGGAATGAAGCAATCTGGGCAGATCTGAAGAAAGGTGATAAGACCTTTAGAGTTTATAATGTGCATTTCCAGTCGATCAGTTTTCAACCCGAAGATTACCAATACCTTCAAAAGGTGAGAAAGGAAATTGACACCGATGTGGAGTCTTCCAAAAAGATAGGCAGCCGCTTAAAAAGAGCCTTTATAAAGCGTGGCAATCAGGTAAAAATGGTGAAAAGCCATACCGACTCCTGCAAGATACCTTATGTTGTTGCCGGGGATTTTAATGATACACCAATCTCATATACAGTAAAAACCATTTCTTCGGGGATGAATAACAGCTTTCGTGAGAAAGGAAGCGGCTTTGGAGTAACCTATAATGGTGCCTTCCCAAATTTCCAGATTGACTATATCTTTACATCTCCTGAGTTCAGTGTTAAGAATTATCTGATCATTGACAAGAAACTATCTGATCATTTCCCTGTCAGAACTGATCTGGAATTAAAATAAAAGCATTCAATATCCCAAAAAAATCGATTTTCAATTTTTAAGTTTGCAGCATGGATAGTAACCTGTACATATACAATACCCTTTCGAGAACTAAAGAAAAGTTTGAGCCCCTTCATCCGCCACTTGTGGGCCTGTATGTTTGTGGTCCGACAGTTTACAGTGATGTTCATTTGGGTAACTGCCGCACTTTCGTCATGTTCGATCTGATCTACCGATATCTTCTGCATCTTGGATATAAAGTGAGGTATGTTCGTAATATCACTGACGCAGGGCATCTGGAAGGAGATATGGATGAGGGTGATGATAAATTTGCAAAGAAAGCCCGGCTTGAACAGCTCGAACCGATGGAGATCGTTCAGAAATACACTCTTGGCTTTCATGATGTCATGCGACTTTTTAATGCATTGCCTCCTGGAATTGAACCAACTGCTACAGGACATATCATTGAACAGATCGAAATGGTTAAGCAGATCCTGAAAAATGGCTATGCGTATGAGGTAAATGGTACAGTCTATTTTGATGTAGAAAAATATTGCAAGGAATTCAATTATACTATACTGACCAACAGGCAATTAGATGATCTTTTAGAGAACACCAGAGAACTTGGAGGGCAGAATGAAAAACGAGGGCGACTTGATTTTGCATTATGGATCAAAGCTAAACCTGAGCACATCATGCAATGGCCATCTCCATGGGGTACCGGTTTCCCGGGATGGCATATCGAATGCTCCGCAATGAGCAGTAAATATCTGGGTAATAGCTTTGATATTCATGGCGGGGGTATGGATCTTGCCGCGACACACCATACCAATGAAATTGCCCAATCACAGGCATGCAATCACGTTCAGCCTGCCAAATACTGGATGCATACGAATATGCTGACAGTAAACGGAACAAGAATGTCGAAGACCAAGGGTAATGGCTTTTTGCCTCATGAACTTTTTACAGGAAGCCATGAACTGCTTTCGAGGGGTTATTCGCCCATGTCGGTTCGGTTTTTCATGCTTCAGGCACATTACCGGAGTACACTTGATTTCTCAAATGAAGCATTAGAGGCTTCAGATAAAGGATTTAAGCGTCTGATCAATGCCTACGGCTTGCTTGAGAAATTAAACCCTTCCCAGAAGTCTGATATTGATCTGAAAAGCCTGACAGAACGATGCTATGCTGCCATGAATGATGATTTCAACAGTCCGGTATTGATTGCTGAGCTATTCGAAGCCGTTCACATCATCAATAGTATATATGATGGCAAGACTGCGGCAACAGCAGCTGACATTGAAGGTCTTAAAAAGCTAATGGACGATTTTGTTATCGGCGTTTTAGGTTTGAAGGAAGAAAGCAATCAGTCAGATGATATGGGCAAACTGCTCGATTTCATAATCAATCTGCGTTCTGAAGCGAAAGTAAATAAAGATTATGCAACTTCTGATAAGATCCGGATAGGCTTAAACTCAATCGGAATACAGCTAAAGGACAATAAGGAAGGTACTACCTGGAATAAGATCTGATTGATTCATTGTAAGCATCACATATCGAAATCACATTTAATATCTTTAAAAAATCAGGATTAATATTCCTTCAGGAATATTATGGCATATTTTATGCTAAGCATTCTGGTTAACTGATTAAAAACAAATGAAGCGATTTTCCATATTTTTCAGCCTGCTGATATTAATTTCATTAAATAGTTATGGGCAGGAAAGCAATGGAAGAGTAAATTCACTCGTAGCTGCAGAAAACTATTTCTCGGCTTTAGCGAAAAAAAATGGTTCAAAAGAGGCCTTTTTGAAAGTCTCGGATGATGAATCGATAATCTTCCGGCCGGATCCTGTAAAAGTCAGGGATTTTTATGGACGAGGTACTGTTGATGGACCCGGACAGCTTAGCTGGGTACCGGTCTATGCTAAAATATCACAAAGTGGTGACTGGGGTTTCACTACAGGACCCTATACCTTCCTGAGCAGTCCGGATGCTGAACCATTATACGGTCAATACCTTTCGGTCTGGAAAACAGATTTTAAAGGTGTTTGGAAACTGGCTCTGGATCTTGGTATTCCTCATCAGAAACCGCTTAGGGAACCTGAATTAAATTTTACAGATCCAAAAAATATAAAATTCTTCGAGCAAATTTCTCCGGCCAGGCTAAAGCAAAGGCAGGAAATCATTACAACAACTGATAAACTGTATTCAAATACCCTGATGAAAGATCAGAGTCTTGCCCACGATGTGTTTCTGGCCGAGAATGCACGTTTATTATTCCCGGGAGAAGAACCTATTATCGGTAAAGCCAGAATCAATAATTTTGTAGGTAAGAATCAGATGAGTATTGAATCTGAGCCCCTTCGTGCCGATCGTGCACTGGGCAGTGACCTTGCTTACTCTTATGGCCTTGCCTATGTCACAAAGAATAAAGTAATCACCAAATACCATTATGTCAGGATCTGGGAATCGCAGGAAGAACATAAGTGGAATGTGATACTTGAAATATATACACCGGCAGGGAGTTGACAGTTGACAATGGACAGTTGACAATGGAGAATGATGTAAATACAATATTTATACCTTGCATTTCGTTGGGTTTGGAAATGGGGAATGGAACAAGGCATGAATATTGATTGATTCATTTTATATGAAACGAAATCCCAATTGTCAATTGTCAACTGTCCATTGTCAACTGTAAACTATCAACTAAAAACATGAGTGCAAGTCCATACAACTACCGAAATCTTCTTGAAGCAGTAAACGGCCTGCGTGAAAGAGGCTATAATTATGATTTCAAGTACGCAGACTCCTGTCTCTTCTGTGAGAAGATCAGTGAGAAATTCCAGGCCAGTGATTTGAAGATTACTGAGTACTACCGTTTTGAGGGCATGAGTGATCCCGAAGACAGTTCTGTGATCTATGCAATAGAAAGCAATCAGGGCCATAAGGGTGTCATCATAGATGCTTATGGAGCATATTCAGACGAGCATATCGCTGCCTTTATTTCCAATATTGAAGTGATTGATTAAAGAAGCTTACTGATGATCATTTCGGTGCTGATCCCTTCGGCTTCAGCCTTGTAATTCTTTACAATACGGTGCCGTAGAATCGACTCTGCAACAGCCATGACATCCTCTTTATCAGGTGAATATTTACCACTGATCGCCGCATGGCATTTAGCTCCAAGAACCAGGAATTGAGATGCCCTCGGTCCTGCGCCCCAGCTTAAGAATTTATTTACATCATCTGTTGCTGAAGCTGTCCCCGGGCGGGTTCTTGCTGCAAGCGACACGGCATATTCAAGTACATTATCTGTTATCGGGATATTTCTGACAAGCTGCTGAAAATAGCTGATCTCCTGTGCATTCAATATCTTTTTCAATTCCACATTGCGGTTAGCCGTGGTATTTCTTACTACCTGAAGTTCTTCCTCAAATGAAGGATAAGTTAAAAACACATTGAACATAAAACGATCCAGTTGTGCCTCAGGTAAAGGATAGGTTCCTTCCTGTTCAATCGGATTTTGAGTCGCCAGAACAAAGAATGGCTGAGGTAAGCGATGCGTTTGTCCACCAACAGTTACAACCTTTTCCTGCATTGCCTCCAGTAAAGCCGCCTGAGTTTTTGGCGGAGTTCTGTTGATCTCATCTGCAAGAATAATATTGGAAAAAATAGGGCCGCGAATAAACTTAAAAGTACGATCCTCTCCCAGAATTTCAGATCCGATAATATCAGAAGGCATCAGATCGGGGGTAAACTGAATCCGGTTATAACTAAGATCCAGAACCTGAGCAACGGTTTGTACAAGGAGTGTTTTCGCAAGTCCGGGAACCCCTACAAGCAAACAATGCCCGTTACTAAAAATAGAGATGAGCACTGATTTTACGACATCATCCTGACCAATAATAACCTGTGAAATTTCTTCCCTGATCCTCTTATAAGAGAGGTGCAGGGCATCCACGGCTTCTACATCAGTCTGATACGTCTTCATTTCCTAATTTTTTGCAGTTGTCCAGCCGGAAAGTTCAGGGCAGGTCTGAAACTCAGCGTCAATCTTAATGAACGTTATTTTACGACGTTTTTCAAACCACTCACTGATTGTACGGTTGTTTTTATCTTCGAAGGCAACGTCCTTGATCTTAGGATAATCCTGTTCAAGATTAGCCTGATGCGGACCAGTCTTTGATTTAAGACTTAAAAAACGATAGCCGGTCTTTCCGTCGGCCTGGGTGAATATTGCAGGTTTTGAAATACTTCCCACCTTCATTGTATCTACAGTTAAAAATACCTGCGGATCAAGTTTATCTGTCGGAATAAATGTGGAACGGCTCTGAACATTCTCTGCATTTAGCATCATCCCACCATTGTATTTGGTATCATTATTATCAGAATAGAGAGATGCGGCTGCTCCGAAATCAATCTTCTTATCCAGCACCGATTGATAAATACTGTCAATATGTGCCTTTGCCCGTTCAAGACTGGCCGGAGTTGGTTCAGTTTTGATCAGTATATGCCTCACATTCACCTGCTCTCCGCGTCTTTCAATGACCTGAAGTACATGGAATCCAAATTCAGTTTCAATGACCTGGGATAACTCACCAGACTTCAGTTTAAAAGCTGTAGCTGCAAATTCTTTCACCAAACTGGTTCTGTCCATAAATCCAAGGTCACCTCCCTCACGTGCAGAACCTGGATCCTGAGAATACAATTTAGCAAGTGTTGCAAAATCTTCCCCACCCTTAATTCTCAAACGTAAAGCTTCTGCCTTATCATGAAAAGCTTCCTTTTCTTCTTTATTGAGCTTTGGAAATACTACAATCTCTCCGATTTCCACTTCAGTATTAAAGAAAGGTAAACTGTCTTTCGGAATCGCATCAAAGTATCGTTTTACATCCAGCGGAGTAACTGCAACATTCTCTGTGATCTTGGCCTGCATTTTCTGAGCAACCAGCATTTCCTTGATATCCGGCCGGATTTCATCCTTATACTGGATCAGTGAACGACCAAGAAATTCTTCAAGACGCTCCTGTCCGCCGGCACGGCCTGTCATTGCACGTAAACGTCTTTCAATCTCACCATCGATCTGGTCTTCAGTTACAGTAACCGAATCGATAATCGCCTGCTGACCAAGAATTTTCTGTGAAAGTAATCCCTGCAAAATGCTGCATTTCACAGCCGGGTTTGGAGGATTTCCCTGTGCCAGATATTGTGAATATTGCAACTCAATTTCTGATTGTAAAATAATTGAACTTCCAACTACTGCAGCGACTTTATCAAGGGATTTTTTCTTATTCTGTGCATTTAGCTGCACAATGCTCACTAGTAACAGTATCGTTAATATCCCTAAGGTCTTTCTCATTTCTAAATATCTTCTTTTATTGCGATTCAGGGCCGCAAAATATCCCCATTTTAATAATCCAATCCCTATAAAAAACAGAAGCCTCTAATCAGAGACCCCACAGAAACAGAATCTTGCAAAATTATCAGTTATTATTCATAAATCAATGATTTAAATGAACAGGTATTGAATATTCTGCAATTTATAATTTTGCAATCCGGCAAGAAATTAATACCTGCAGGATTGCGTCTAAGTTAAGCTTTTGAAAAAGAAGCTGAGTGCTTTTAACTATTTTTAACAGATGCTTTACTAAGTTTGCAAACACGATCAGCGAAAAAAATAAAAGATGTCAAACCTGCTTACACAGAATAGCAATGCCCTGCGGCTTTTGATGACAGAGGATTTGTACATTCTGCCTGAAAATGAGCAGTTAATACCCGCCAAAGCTGAGCAAGTTCCGGAAATCAGCAGTCAGAAAGTAATTGATGTTCAGGTTCCGGAAATTCCTGCTCCGCAAGCGAAAGAAGTCTTGCCGCAAAAACCTGCAGAGCCTGAAAAAATCAGGGAGTTTAACTACCTGGGCGAAAACAATAAATATTTTCTGATCCTCTTCAATGAGCCCAATCAAAAGGATATCAGCAGTACTCAGAAAGAAACCCTGCTCAAGATCATGTCTGCAAAAGGTCTGGAACTACGTGATCTGGCAGTTCTCAACCTCAATCAGTATTCTGGAGTAAATTATACTGATTTGAAAGAATTCTTTAGTTTCAATAAAATAGTACTGTTTGGAATTGATCCTCAGCAAATCTCCCTGCCATCTCAAAGCTCAAATCAGGTTGTGAAACTTGAAAATACAAAGATTCTTTGTACCTATAGCATTGATGAAATGATTAAGGACACAGCGAAGAAAAGGGAATTCTGGAATGTAATGAAAGACTTTTAAGATGGAGCTGGTTTTTGCAAGCAATAATGAACATAAAGTAAATGAGGTCCGTGCGATAGCCGGTTCAGCTATTATTCTAAAAAGCCTCAATGATATCGCTTGTTTTGATGATATTCCCGAAACAGGTAGCACATTTGAAGAAAATGCAGGACAGAAAAGCAGGTATATTTTCGAAAGGTATCATTGTGATTGCTTTGCTGATGATTCCGGACTTGAAATTGATGCCCTGAATGGAGAACCGGGGGTCTATTCTGCCCGCTACTCAGGCAGCCGCGATTTTGAGCAGAACATGCAATTGGTTCTGGACAGGCTTGAAGGGCAGAAAAACCGAACTGCGAGGTTCAGAACCGTCATTTCCCTGATTCTGAATGGCAAAGAGCATCTCTTTGAAGGAAGTATTGAAGGAAAGATTACATTGCAGCGTTCAGGAAGTAAGGGTTTTGGCTATGATCCCATTTTCCAGCCGGATGGCTATGAGATCAGTTTTGCAGAAATGGATCCTGCAGAAAAAAATAGAATAAGCCATAGGGCAATTGCTGTTGAGAAGCTGATCACTTTCCTTAAAACCTAGATTTAATTCTGCTGTTTACGAAAAGTCTGCTTAGGAGGAGTTTTAGCCGGCTCTTTCCCTTTCTCAGCACTTTTGGCTTTTGTTTCCACTTTTACCGGTGTTTTGCCTGTAGTTTTTGCCGGAGTTTTACTCTTAACATCCGGCTTTTTCTCAGCTTTTGCGAGTTGAGGAATGATCTCTTCCTTGGATTTTGGACGATCTCTTGGTTTCCAGATAAAGCCTTTTAAAACCCGCTCTTCCTCTTTGAGATCTGCCATAGGCGTAATAGATGCATCAATGGCACGAATTGCAGTAATACTCTGAAGCTTATTATCCTCTAACAGAATCTTTAAACGGCCACTCACCAGGTGATTCAGTCCGGTGTAGGATGAATCCTCTTTTACATAATAAACACTCTCTGCATTACCATCCACATACATGCTGCTCAGCTTATTATCCTTAAAATAACCGGTGATCACTTTACCTTTTATCTGATTAAAGTTTGTTGAATCGGCATCTTCCGTGTTCACAATGAAGCTGTTATGCTGCAGCAGCATATTATCCATTTTCTTATTTTTCATCTGCAAATAGACAGTATCGCCCGAAAGCTGCGAGCCCTGAGCCCAGATCATTGGGTTTACATAACATCTTACAGTCGAATCAGAATAGCTAAAGAACATAGAATCTGCCCTGGCCTGCAAATCCGATTTGAATATTTTGGCCCGATGGTAGGCAATTACAATTCTGGTTTTCGCAGTATCGGTTGAAACTGAATCCGGAAGCAGTGCTGCTGTTTTTAAGGTGTCTGATTTGCCCTTTACGGACGTGGAATCAATTTTCTTTGCACCCTTATCCAGCTTTGCTTTGGCCGGAGGCTTCTGATCAGGTTTTAGAACCAGTTTTTCCTTCTCCGGGGGAGGAATCTGTTTTTCGGGCTCCTTTATTTTACCGGGTGTTTTAACTGAATCAGCTGCATCAGCGCTTTTATCCGGGACAATTACCGCCCGCATGTTTCCCGGATCAGCAGGAACTTCCTGTGGCAGTGCTGCCGGTGCTTCTTTAGCGGCAAGCTGATCATCCGGGACCATTTCTTCCTTTTTGTATGGGATCAGGTCGTGGGTAAAAATCACCTTGCTAAAAAGAGTATCTGCAGTCATCCAGATCGAGTCGACCTTTGCAGAATCCGATTCAGAAATGATCACAACATAGGGATTTATTGTGACCAGAATACTTTCATCTGCCTTCTTATAAACTCCTATCCCTCCCCTGAGCTGAGCCTTCTCAGCAGTATCGACAAAGAAAACATTGCCCAATGCCCTTCCGTAACCTGCCTTACGATCGTAAAAAAGACTATCGCCGGTTAATGACTTACTGCCCTGAGTATATAGATTATTCTTGCCGAAATTAGCCTGATCACTTTGGGTATTGTAGGTTCCGTTCTCGGTATAAAGTGTATCATCCTTGCCATAAATATTTGTGGGACCGTAGAAATAAGCAATTTTCGAAGTGGAATTGTAACGAAGAGTGTCTGTTTTGATCAGTGCATCGGGTGTAGTCAGAACCACATCGTATCTGAAATAAGAATCCCTTGAGGCTTCAAAATAGTATCCGTTCTTGCTGGTCAGCACATTTTTACCATTCACAATCTTACCACCACCAACATAGGTACCAATCTTGGTTGTCATGTTATATGTTAAATGATCGGTGCTTAATGTTGCATCCCCATCAATTAACCTTACATTGTTGGTCAGAACTGCCAGTTTGGTATTTCCATCGTAGTTCAGATGGTCTGAGTAGATAACGGTTCCGGATGGCTGAGTGATTACCACATGCCCGAAGGCCTCAAAGGTATTTGCTGTCTGATTAAAATCAGCACTGTCGGAAGCAAGGGTTGAACCCTCATGCACAAAAACCGGGCGGATAATCCGCGCAAAACCGGATGCCTGGAAGCCTTTGACCAATTCGGATGACCTGATTTCAATCTGCCGCCCCTGAGCAAAAGCCGCGACTGATAGTATTGAAAACAGAATTGAAAATATGACTTTCCTCACCTTACAAAAATAGTTTTTTGGCTAAGGATTTTTAATTAAATAATTTTGAGTTTATGGAAGCCCTCAGCCGACTGCAATCATTCATCAAACAGCATGCCCTTTTTCTTGAAGAAGAGTCTGTTCTGCTTGCAGTTAGTGCCGGCCGTGATTCTGTTTTGATGGCCCGTCTTTTTAAAGCTGCAGGCTATCGTTTTGGCATTGCACACTGCAATTTCAACCTGCGGGAAGAGGAATCGGAGCTGGATGAACGTTTTACAGAGGAGCTTGCTGATGAACTGGAGGTGCCTTTTTATACCCAGCGTTTTGATACCATGGAATATGCCAATGCCAATCATATTTCTGTTCAGATGGCGGCAAGGGACCTGCGCTATGAATGGCTGGAAAAGATCAGGACTGAATTTGACTATCAGTACATCGCAGTCGCCCACCATCAGAATGATGTGATTGAAACGATGCTGCTCAACTTAACCCGCGGGACCGGTATTTCAGGATTGCATGGCATTTTACCGAAAAAAGGGAAACTCATTCGTCCGCTTTTATTTTTAAGCCGTGATGAGATCGATGAACTGGTTCAGAAAGAAGCATATACTTATCGCGAAGACAGCTCAAACCTGTCTGTTAAATATTCCAGGAATAAACTCCGTCTGGAAGTCATTCCTGTACTTAAGGAACTTAATCCGGCATTGGAGCAAACATTTGAAGCCAACAGAAAACGTTTTGCAGAACTGGAGATCTTATTAGATCTGCGTGTGCAGGAAATCAGGGAGCGCTTGTTTATTCAGCTGGCTGATGATGAATTTGAGATCAGTATTGCTGAACTTAAAAAGTTAAATCCTTTGAGCACATTACTTTATGGCCTGTTTCATCCTTTTGGATTTACAGAAACGGTACTCAATGATCTTGCCCATGCATGGGATGGCAAACCAGGAAAGGTATTCCGTTCAGCCGGGTATCAATTGCTTTTAGATCGTGGGCGTATAATTCTGAGCCGGATAGAGTCTGATAAAGCTGAAGATGTCTTGCTTGAATCAACAAGTTCGGCTTGCATCTGGAACAAGCAGAAATTTGAATGTAAAATTGTTCCGGTTAGTCAGTTTGAATTAAGCAAGGCTGAAAATATC
>CAZGCG010000052.1:0-13911 GCA_964524205.1 uncultured Sphingobacterium sp.
GAACAGCAAATTATTCGGGTAACCGTTTAACTGGCACACCAAGAAGTGTGATAGTAAGTGGTCTTGATTTCCGCTTTCAAAAGAATTTCTACCTGTTTGCACAGCATAATTATACCTCAAAAATTCCTTTGAATGATGCGAACAGCGTATACGCAGGAAGTTTTGACCTTGTACATTTCAAAGCGGGCTGGAGAAGTTCAAAACCGGGAAAACCTGTTCTGGATTTTTACGCAGGAATAGATAATCTTCTGAACGAAACCTATAGTCTTGGAAATGACATAAATGCTTTTGGAGGCCGGTTCTTTAATGCAGCACCTAAGCGCAATTTCTTTGGAGGTATAAAATACACCTTGTAGATCAATTAATACTCATCCAACGCTCCTCTTAGTGCCGGATGAGTATTAAATTCTAGTGTTAAGTTGGGATACCGTATCGCTGAATAGCCCGGTGCTTTAGCTCCGGGTAAAGATCCGGTTTTCAGATCGGGCTTCAGCCCAAAACCTAACCGACCGGAAGGGAACAAATACTGGTGCTTCAGCGCCGAAATACCGCTAAATAATCACATCTACCAATTCTTAACCCGAATTGTTATATGTTGGGCTGAAGCCCGAAAACGAACAAACTCGTTAACTAATATTTAAGTTCCCCCTGTTTTTGCGTTGGGTTCATCATATAGGTGATAAGTGTTCCATCGTTCAATAGCTCTACCACTCTAAATCCTCGGTAAGGTGTACCCCAATTCCCTCCAACATGTGAATCGAATAAGAAGGGGATATTTTTCGCCATGAACACCCCATCCTGATCATGCACATGACCGTGAAATCCTGCTCTGACATTAGGATATTTATGGATCAGTTCAAAAAATTCAGGAGTATCAATAGCATGATCAGTCCATTTAGCCTGAGGAATATGCAGGATCAGAAATACATTCTTTTTGCTTTTGTATTGCTCCAGCTTCTCCTTCAACCATTGCAGATCAGGTGACACATAAGTTCCCTGCACATTAGAGGTATCTGCAAGTATAAATGCCGAGCCTTTAGCCTCAAAACTGTGATTCAAAGGCATTTTCCATACCTCATTCCATAGTTCTTCTGTCACCATATCATGATTCCCCCTTACTACATAATAGGGCACCTGAAGATTATCTGTTTTTTTCTTGACTAGTGGCAAAAGGTTCTCTTCGTTATGAATAATGTCCCCATTAAGCACACAAAAATCAATACGATTACTTTTATTGAACAAATTAATCTGATTGATCACCTTATCAGTCATTTCATCAAATTTTGTATTTGGCTGACCATAATGAAAGTCGGATGCAAGCACAAATCTCAGCTTAACTCTGGCTTTCAGGCTATAAACTTCTTCAGCAGAAAGATCAGTAATTCTGCCGGTAAGCAATAAAGCGGATGCCAAAGAAATCTGCTGAATGAATTTTCTCCGTGTCCCGCTGTTTAGATCCTTTTCCATATTCTGTATGTTTTTGTCAAATTGTTTCAATAAAATCCCTTATCCAAAGGTGCATGTTAATGTTTGGATGCATATTAATTTCCTGTTAAGATTCATCGTATTGCTCTATTTAAGTCTTGCCGATTTCAACTCCACAGTATCACTCTCCAGGAACTGAAGTTTATACCCTCCGGTATCAATAAGAGCCTTTGGAAATAGTTTGCTAAGCTGGCTGAACTCAGCTCCAGAAATCGCAGTCTGGTACAGAAAGATCTGTCTCAGTTCTTTCAATGATTTCAACTGTGCAAGTCCTTTTGCTGTTATTTTGGTTCCAACCAGATTAAGGTAAGTTAGTTTCGGCAAACCATTCAACAATGCAATCCCCGTATCACTTACAGCAGTCCTTTCGATGGAAAGACGCGTAAGAGAAGATAATTTCACAATTGATTTCAGATTATTATCATCCAGATTGGAATCCCCGATTTTTAACCAGATTACCTGTTTACTTAATTGTTCAAGCAATTGCAGATCCTTTGCGGTGATTGAATCCAGCGCTACAAAATTGACAGAAAGGTAATTACTATTTAGTGCGACCGGTATAACCGCAACGCCATGGGCAAGCAGTTCCTGAACGATCTTCGCATCTGCCTGTCCAACAGTCTTTTCCGGAATATCAGAGATTAAAGCTGCTTCAGTTTTTTCTTCTGATTGAAGAGATAAAAGTACCGGTTTGATCTTTTCTGTTTGGGCAAGGTCGGCCACCTTTTTATTAAAATCCGCTCCGCTGCTAACCCACCAATGGATCAGATCCAGTTCGGTTTTAGTAAGCTGTGGCTGTTCGATAGGCGGCATATGATCATCGCTCTCCTTTGACAATAAGATTCGTTTGATCAATTCACTTTCGTCGGTGTTTCCGGCAATAATCGCTTTTCCACCCTTGCCTCCTTTTAAAATAAAATCAGGCATATCCAGCCTCAGTTTTCCCTTCTGTTTATTTGGACCATGACATTTATAGCATTTTGATGTCAGAATTGGTTTGATCACATCCTGATAAGCCAGCGCTTGCTGAACGTTAGGGATAGGCTTTCTTTTCTCTTCAGCCTGCCCTGAACCGTCTGCTGAGAAGGCCCTTGTCAGGTAATCTGAACCATGAGTTATGGAACCTCCAAAATGTCCGGTGAGGACAATTAGCAATACCATAAGCGCATTAATCCAGGTAATTTGCCTTCCCTTCCAGTTTAAATACCATGCAAAAATCGAAATTACAGCGAGTGCGATACCAGACCATTGATGATTAAATATCATGGCTTCATCATAATCACCAGTGCCTGATAGCAGATAGCCACTGATACAAGATGCGATCGCACTGAGCATCCCAATGAACAAAGAAATACCTACTGCCGAAGTCAAAGACTGATATTTTTCCTTTTGGGATAAAAATTGAAACAGGGCAGCAAGCAGCAATACCCCAATCGGGAGATGTACAAGCAAGGGATGAAAACTCCCCAAAAAATCAACCAGGCTAAATAAAAAAATAGAAAGTGTGCTCATTCAGGGAGTATGAAATCAGGAATATCGTTTTCTAAGCAAATGCATCATGTGCACATTAATGGCCCATTGATCAGCCAGGGGCTGTCTGGTATAGGGATACGTTGGCATATAATCGGGCGGACCGAACTCCGTAAGGACAGTTACCCGTTCCCCATTTCTTCTTTTCCTCTCCACAATTTTATCCCACCATTCGAAATGCTGTTTCACAGTTTGTTCCCATTCAGGGGCACGAGGATCATTCACCTGCGGGCCTTCGGGATGGCCAATTCTTGCGTGAATATGTTCTGTTCGGGCCAGGGCAAGATCAATTGTCTCCTTCTGATCAGCCAGTAAGCTCTCATGCACATTGCACCAGTGTGAAATATCCAGAGTCAGTCTTAGATCGGGATACTTTTCAAGAAAATTTCTGGTGATATGTGCGGCAAACAACATTCTGCCACGATGTGTTTCATGGCAGATTAACAGGCCTGTTTCTTTTGCCAATGCCTGAGAATGCTCGATGAATTTTTTATTATCATCGAAACTAAAATAGTCCTTTCCGGAGTGATTGTTAATGTACAGTGGTCGCTGGATATTTTGTTTTGCGGCTGCATCCACCATTCTTTTGTAGAATTCAAGATGCTCCTGTGGGTTGGACTGAGATCCCCCGCAAAGGAAACCGATTTCCAGATCATATTTCTTCAGAGCAGCAAATATTTCATCCTGTGCTTTTTTATTATCAGTAGGCCACCATAATTCTATTCCATCATATCCTTCCTTCTTAACCTTTGCGCAGAATGAATCCATCGTTCCCTGATAGCCCCAACTGGTGGCCATGATTTTCAGATCGTAGTTCTTATTCACAGAAGATGAAATCATTTCGGGCAATGCGAAAGATTCCAGGGAGGATAATAGTAATGCAGCCGAACCTGCTGCAGATGTTTTAATGAACTTTCTTCTGTCTTGTCTCATATAATTGCTGCAAAATTCGTTTATGCTAAAATATCGGTGATCACTTTCCCTCCAACATCCGTTAAACGGAAAGGTCTGCCCTGAGATTCATAAGTGAATTTTTCATGATCAAAGCCCAATTGATTAAGTATAGTAGCCTGAATATCAAATGCTTCTGTCTTTCCATTCACAATATCATATCCTATCTCATCTGTTTCACCATAAGTAGTACCACCTTTAATACCGCCTCCGGCCATCCACATATTGAAGGCCGCTGCATGATGGTCTCTGCCTTTAAATGGCATATCCTTACCTTCACGGTTCTCCTGCATCGGAGTTCTGCCAAATTCGGCACCCCAAACGATCAGGGTTTCATCGAGCAATCCTCTTTGTTTCAGATCAAGAATCAATGCTGTAATCGGTTTATCTACGTTCCGGCATTTGTTTACAAGACCAATATCGACCGAACCACTGGCAGAAGTACCATGAGTATCCCATCCCCAGTCAAATAACTGAACAAATCGAACTCCCTTTTCAACCAGTTTTCTGGCCAGCAGCACATTGTTTGCAAAGCTTGTTTTACCAGGCTCTGTACCGTACATTTCATGGATATATGCCGGTTCATCATTGATATTCATTACCTCAGGTACGGAGATCTGCATCTTATAAGCCATTTCATACTGTGCAATACGCGACAGGATTTCCGGATCTTTATATTCTTCGAACTGTTCCTGATTTATTTTATTGATCGCATCAATTGATGCCTTGCGCAGATCCCTGTCCATCCCTTCCGGATCTTTTATGAACAGAACAGGATCGCCTTCTCCCCTGCATTGAACCCCCTGATAGACACTGGGAAGGAAGCCACTTCCCCAAACACTTTTACCCGCATCTGGGTTATTACCTCCGGAAGTTAATACGACGAATCCCGGCAGATTTTTATTTTCTGATCCCATTCCATAAGTTACCCATGCACCTATGCTTGGTCTTCCAAGACGTGCTGAACCGGTTTGCATTAATAATTGGGCTGGCGCATGGTTAAACTGATCGGTTGTGACCGCATTCAGCATTGCAATCTCATCTGCCACAGTGGCCAGATGGGGTAAATTGTCTGAAAGCCATAAGCCACTTTTACCATGCTGTTTAAAATTGGCCTGCGGACCAAGCATTTTAGGCACACCCCTGATAAATGCAAATTTTTTGCCTTCCAGCAAAGACTGCGGACATTCCTGTCCGTCAAGTTTTGCAAGTTCAGGCTTATAGCTGAACATCTCCAACTGTGAAGGTGCGCCCGCCATGTGCAAATAGATGACAGATTTAGCTTTCCCGGGAAACATTGGTGGCCTTGGTGCAAGCGGATTGGAAGCATCGAACATTGAATTCGGAGAAGAAGAGCCCCCAAAACCACAGCTTCCAAGCAATGAACCTAATGCCAAAGCTCCAAATCCCATTGCCCCTTCCTTTAAAAAATGACGACGGGTATGTAATTGTAAAGCTGCGTGTTCTGCTTCCCTTGCTAACCTTTGTGCATGAGCATCTCTCTTCATAATCGATAAAATTTCAATACTTTGACCCTATCTAATTCTTGTTGAGCCATTCATCCATATTCAGCATCGCACCGGCAACAATGACCAGTGATGCTGTTTCAGGATCGGCAGGCTTATCTTTTGCTCCCATTAATTGATTCATGGCTGTTTTATCCTTTTTATATTTCATGAGTGCTTCTGCATACAAGTCGGATAGTGCCTTTAACTTTTTCGCTGAAATAGGCTTAAACATCATGGCTTCATAGCCTTTACTGATCTGAGTATTGGTTTCCTTCCCTCCCAATTCCTTCATCCGAAGAGCTAGACTTCTTGAAATGACCAGGGTCGTCGAGTCATTCAGGGAGGTTAATGCCTGCAATGGAGTATTGGTTCTGATTCTCCGGGGCAGACATGATTCCCTTGCACTACCATCAAAGGTCATCATTGAAGGATACGGGGCTGTGCGCTTCAGATAAGTGTAAACTGCCCTTCTATACTGGTCTTCGCCTGCGCTCATTGTCCATTTTTCACCATTATAAGGGGAGCGCCAGATTCCTTCAGGCTGAAATGGCATTACACTCGGACCATACATCTTTTTACTCAGCACATTACTTACCTCCAATGCCTGATCCCTGAGTTGCTCTGCTGAAAGTCTGATTCTGGATGCTCTGGAATAAAATTTATTATTGGGATCAATTTTTAACTTTTCCTCAGTTACCGCAGAGCTCTGCCGGTATGCCGCAGACATTACAATCTCTTTTAAAAGACGTTTCATGCTCCAGTTATACTCATTCATAAACTGCCAGGATAAATGATCAAGTAATTCCTTATGAGTAGGTGCAATTCCTTGAGAACCAAGATCTTCGAGTGTTTCGGCAATTCCGAATCCAAACAGTTGCTCCCATAAACGGTTCACCATCGTTCTGGCTACAAGCGGATTTTTTTTATCGGTTAACCATAAGGCCATCCCCAATCTGTTCTTAGGCACATTTGCCGGCATTGGGTTCATAATACCGGGCACACCCGGATCCACCTTATTTCCCTTTACCATCCAGTTACCACGTTCAAAAACATGGGTAGTTCTGACCTGATCCCGGTTATTCTCAATCATAATCGGGGTTTCATCTACTTTAGCCTGCATCAGTTGATTGAAATTACTCAAAGCAAGCTCATATCCGGGTTTTCCCTTACCCGGGAAGGGAACATCAAACTGGAACCACTCAAACTGAACGCCGGTATCATCAGGATTTTTTATCGCCGGATTATAATATTTAAAAAACAGGTTACGTTTTCCTTTTTCAGCAGGAATCGGTACAGTCACAATTCTCCATTCTCCCTTTGTATTTGCAAGCGGAACAGCTTTTAATAGTCTTCCATTCAATGTATCCAGGTAAATAGACCATTTACCTCCATCAAAATTGGTTTTATATCGAAACATTAGCTGGGTCTTATCCTGTAGTACAACATCCTTCAACCGGCATGTTCCGTTATTTCGCAATCCGGCAAACCAGCTACTGATCAGGGCAGCATTCACAAACTGATCACATTGCAATGAGTTAATTGTAGGCTGCCATGTTTTAAGAAAGTTAAAGTACTTTTTTGCCTGGGCTTCTGAGGTATTGCTCTTTAACCAGCCAGTCAATTGAACTAGTTTTAAACTGTCCTGAGAATTGTATTGCCGCAATAATGGATAATCAGCATTAGTATCTTCATCCCGTGTATTATTAAAGAAGGCCATGAATTTATAATATTCATCAGCTTTAAACGGATCATATGGATGGCTATGACATTGAACACAATTAAAAGTTGTACCCATTGTAGCACTCCATGTTGTATTCACACGGTCCATGACCGCAGAGGTTCTGAATTCTTCATTATCAGTCCCGCCCTCATCATTGGTCATTGTATTCCGGTGAAAAGCCGTAGCTATGTATTTTGCATCATCTGGGTTTGGCATCAGATCACCGGCAAGCTGTTCAATCAGAAAATCATTATATGGTTTATCCGAATTATAAGCTTTAATCAACCAGTCACGGTATTTCCATATGATACGTCCGCGGTCGGCCTCGTAGCCTCTGGTATCTGCATAGCGGGCAATATCAAGCCAATTGGATGTCCAGCGCTCACCGTAACGTGGAGAAGCCAAAAGATCATCAACAAGGTTCTCATATGCTTTATCGGAATTATCTTGCAGATACTTTTTTGAAATAGCGGTTGAAGCCGGAAGTCCGATAAGATCAAGACTGAGTCTTCTTAACAAAGTAGCCTTATCAGCCTCTGCCGAAGGTTCCAATTTTTGTTCCTCAAGTTTTTCATAAATAAAGCGGTCAATATCATTTCTTACCCACTTATTTTCTACATCAGGAATACTCTGTTTTTTTACAGACACATAAGCCCAGTGCTCTCCCCATTTTGCTCCTTCTTTAATCCACTGCCTGAAAACTTCGATCTCCTCTTCAGAAAGTGCTTCATGCTTGTAGGGCATCCTTTCATCTGGGTCTTTTTCAGTAATTCTTCTGATAAGTTCACTGCCTTCGGGATCACCGGGAATAATCGCTGGCTTTCCGGATTCGGTAAGCCCTAAAGCCTCTTCCTGAAAAAGAAGACTAAATCCGGCTTCCTGCTTCACTCCGCCATGGCAGGAGATACACTTTTTATTGATTATCGGCTTAACCTGTGTGTTATAATCAACCTTCTGATTTGACAAAGCCAATTTATACAAAGCGCTTACCACCAGCAGCAGCGCAATCAACACAATAATTTTTTTAGAGTAAAGTATCTTCATCGGTCTATCCTTATTTTAAAGATATAAATTCCACTCAAAAAAAAGACCGGTAAGAAACATTTTAGGTATGAATCATTCAAATAAGCTGCAAAAGCCCGGAAAAACGCTCTGAATTTTCCTTTCAGAACATATCATATTCATAATCAGGGTATTCATACGGCTTAGAAGATACTGACCTAAATCCCTAGGACTATTAAGTAAAGAAAAGTTCAGGAAAATAAATTTTCAGGTATCTTTATGACTAATGATCCGCTGAACCGCTATGATTAGATCATCTCCATCATTACAAAAAAGCATTTACATATTATTCTTTTCATTTTTAGTGATTAGCGGACTCTATTTTGCGCAGAACTTCCTGATCCCTTTAGCGATCAGTGCACTTTTGGCCATGCTGTTTGTTCCTCTTTCCCGCTGGCTTGAAAACAAAGGAATAAGCAGGATGTTTGCTGGAGTAATCTGTGTATTGATCTTTCTGCTGGGTGCGGGTGCTGTTATTGGTTTACTTTCATGGCAGGCAAGTGGAATATCCGAGGATCTTACTGAGATTACCCGGCGTATCAGTATGATTGCAGACGATTTCAGGGAATTTATAGCCAGAAATATTGGCATATCTACTGAGAAACAAAAACAATGGATGTTAAACCAAACAAACGGATCCTCTGCAACCTTAGGCATGGCTGGGCTGATGCTAGGTTCGCTGATGAGCATTATCATCAACTTTATACTTGTCCTTGTTTACCTCTTCCTGTTCATCTATTACCGGGCTCACCTGAAAAAATTCATACTGATGCTGGTTCCTCCTGGTGAAACAGGCGAAACTGAAAAGATCATATCTGATGCTGGAAAAGTAGCGCAGAAATACATTTCGGGACTTAGCAGCATGATTGTTATTTTATGGATCATCTATGCTGCCGGGTTTTCAATTGTGGGAGTAAAAAGCGCAATATTCTTTGCTATTTTATGCGGTCTTCTGGAGATCCTGCCATTCATAGGAAACTTCACAGGTACAGTAATAACTGTACTGGCAGTAATTTCACAGGGTGGAAGTAACGGAATGATCATAGGTGTGATTGTCACTTATTTGATCATCCAGTTTATTCAGACTTATTTTCTTGAACCACTGGTGGTAGGCTCAGAGGTAAATATTAACCCATTATTTACGATCCTGATCATCGTTTTCATGGAGATTGTTTGGGGTGTTGCAGGTATGATTCTGGCTATACCTATGCTTGGAATCGTCAAAATTATTTGTGATCATGTGACACCGCTTAAGCCCTATGGTTTTCTGATTGGCCGGGCAAGATCAGACAAGCATCCGAAGGTAATTATAAAGCTTCAAACCTGGTTAGGTCTGAATGATAAGGCATCTAGAGATTCATAGAATTTGAAATTCAATGTTGTGCAAAAAACTTCATTTACTTAATTAATACTGATGAATATCGGGAGAAAACTGTAACAAAAATTCATAGAATTTCTCTAATAATGAATAATCCAACAATATGCTGAGCATCAGAAATATAGTAAAACAATATGCTAATCACAGGGCCTTAGACAATGTCTCGATCGAAATCGAAAAGGGCTCAGTTTTCGGATTGCTGGGTCCGAATGGCGCCGGAAAAACCTCGTTGATCAGGATCATCAATCAGATTACGGCACCAGATCAGGGCGAAATATTATTGAATGGAGAAAAGCTCAATCCATCCCATATTTCTAAAATAGGTTACCTGCCCGAAGAGCGGGGTTTGTATAAAAAAATGGAGATTGGTGAACAAATGCTCTACCTCGCACAGTTAAAAGGCCTATCAAAGGCTGATGCGACAGCAAGGATCAGATACTGGTTTGAGAAAATGGGTATTCAGAGCTGGTGGAATAAAAAGGTAGAAGATCTGAGCAAGGGTATGCAGCAGAAAGTACAATTTATTGCGACCGTTGTTCATGATCCTGAACTCATCATTCTGGATGAACCTTTTTCAGGATTTGATCCGGTAAATGCCCAGTTAATTACCAATGAAATCCTGGAATTAAACCAAAAAGGTGCTACAATCATCTTTTCAACCCACCGGATGGAATCTGTAGAGCAATTATGCGACAGCATCGCCCTGATCCATAAATCGAAGAAAATTCTTGATGGAAAGGTGAAGGATATTAAGAATCTCTACAGAAATAATACCTATAGAATAGCTTATTCTGGAATTTTGAATCCGGTTGATACTCCCTTATTTAACATCAATGAAGAGAAGAAAGATGAGGAAGTCACACATCTGACGATACAAATCAACCCGGGCTATTCTTCAAATGATGTATTGAAGTTCTTAATCCCGCAGGTACAGGTCACCGAACTGACTGAAATTGTGCCCAGCATGAACGACATTTTCATTCAAAACGTAAAAAACTAATCAGAAAATGAACAAGATTCTACTCATTATAAAAAGAGAATATTTCAGCAGGGTAAAAAAGAAGTCATTTCTGATCATGACCTTTCTGGTACCGATGTTAATCATTGGTATGTATGCACTTATTTTTGCACTATCGATGAAAGGTGGCGACAATATACCCGCAGTTGAGGTAATTGATGATAGCGGAATATTTAACAAAGGTCTCGAAAATAAAAAATCGGCTACATTCAGTAAATCTGAACTCACCCTTGCAGAGGCTAAACAGAAAGTTATTAAAAACGAAGATGCATTTGTACTCTACATCCCCGCTGATATTGCAAGCGGTGGAACGATTGAAATGTTCTCCCAGAAAAAGGCGGGACTTTCAGTGATAAGTACGATAGAAAGTCAATTGAACGATCAAATGCGTACCAAACTACTCGCAGATGCCGGAATTGATGCCCTTACACTGGATAAAATAAAACCAAAATTATCTGTCGTTTCGAAAGAATTAACCCTCGAAGGAGAAAAAGATAGCAGCTCAGGTGCAGCAATGGCAGTTGGATTTGCTGCCGCTATTCTGATCTATATGTCACTTTTCATTTATGGGATTCAGGTTATGCGGGGGATTATTGAAGAAAAAACCAGCAGAATCGTTGAAGTTGTTATTTCATCTGTAAAACCATTTCAGCTGATGATGGGAAAGATCATCGGAATCGGACTGGTAGGTTTAACTCAGTTCCTGCTCTGGATCACCCTTTCGATAGGACTGATGACTGTTGCAAGTCAGATCATCTTTAAAGGCAAAATGGAACAGATAAAATCTGAAATGCCTATGAGCAAACAGGCTGCTGCTGTAAATAGTGATGGTCCCGGAATGGACATCATTAAGGCTGTTCAAACCGTTAACTGGACCTACATTCTTCCAATCTTTATTATTTTCTTTCTTGGCGGATACATGTTGTACAGCGCCCTTTTTGCGGCTGTAGGATCTGCCGTAGACAGCGATACCGAAACCCAGCAATTTATGCTGCCCATTACCCTGCCATTGCTATTTACCTATATCATGTCATTCAGTTTTATTGTTAATAACCCTGATAGTAGTCTCTCTTTCTGGTTGAGTATCATACCCTTCACCTCGCCAATAGCGATGATGGTTAGATTACCTTTCGGGGTACCAAACTGGGAGCTGGCATTATCAATCATCCTTCTTATCGGGGGATTCATATTCACAACCTGGGTAGCGTCACGAATCTACCGTGTAGGTATTCTGATGTATGGTAAAAAGGTAAGTTTTGCGGAATTGGGGAAATGGTTTATGTATAAGGAGTAGCTTTAAGCGGAAAGATGAAAGCTGAAAGGAGAAAGCTGAAAGCCGAAAGATAAAGGGTAAAAGATAAAAATTTTAAGAGAGGATATGTTTATTTCCCATTCCCTATTTCCCATTTCCCATTCCCTATTCCCTAAAAAATGAGTTCCATTGCTATCCTCGATCTGGGCACCAATACTTTTCAATTATTGATTGCAAACATCATTGATAATAAGCCTGTGCTTGTTTTTGAGGAGAGTATTGCTGTAAAATTGGGTGAGGGGGGGATCGAAAAAGGCTATATCAGCGAGGCAGCTTTTGATCGTGGACTTTCAGCAATCAAACAATTCAAAAAATCAATAGATCAGTATCAGGTTAAACTGGTCAGGGCTGCGGCAACCTCAGCACTCCGGACTGCCGGCAACGGTGCGGAGTTTTTGGAAAAAATCAGATCAGAAACTGGAATTGTACCTGAAATTATTTCTGGAGAGCGTGAAGCTGAGCTGATTTATCAGGGTGTCAGGGCAGCTATTAATATTGGCGATGAGAAATGTCTGATCATAGACATTGGCGGCGGAAGCGTTGAATTTATCATCTGCAATCAGGAAGAAGTCTTCTGGAAAAGGAGTTATGACATTGGGGCTGCCCGGCTCATGGAACAGTTTCATCATTCAGACCCCATTTCTGAAGCGGATATAAATAGGCTCAATTTATATCTGGAGAGTACGCTTTCTGAGCTCAAAACCCAAGTTAAAATTCATAAACCTGAGCTGTTCATTGGTTCGGCAGGTGCATTTGAAACTTTTGCAACACTCATTGATTCCCAATTTAAGGCCAGTTTTACAAATCCTGAAATAAAGATTGAGTTGAGGGATTTTGCAAGAGTATCAGAGCTCATTTTGAAAAGTTCACATACAGAACGCAGCAGTAATCCTGCGATTATTCCTGTCAGAGTTGATATGATCGTTATGGCCACCCTTATAACAAAGTACATGATGAACCAGTTTGCTTTTAAATCACTTAAATTGTCAACTTATTCATTGAAAGAAGGTCTGCTATTTGAATTCATAAAAAAATATAAACTCTAATTATTCAGATAACTTACACAGCTCCGAGTAAAGACGATGAGTGGGAAGACCTACTACATTGCTGTAGGAACCATTGATCCTGTCAACTGCTACCAATCCTATCCATTCCTGAATGCCGTAAGCCCCTGCTTTATCCATCGGCTGACAGGTATTAATATAATAGCGAATCTGTTCAGCACTGATCTCCTTAAAGAACACTTCTGTAAGTTCATAGAAACTGCTGACCTTATGATTCTTGAGCAGGCTGACTCCGGTGATCACATCATGCCTTTTACCCGACAATTCAGAAAGCATCTCAAATGCATGATCTTCATTTTCGGGTTTACCCATAATGTTACCATCAAGAGAGACAATTGTGTCTGCAGTAATCACGATCTCATTTTCAATCAACAGATCGAAGGCTTTTGCCTTTTTTTCGGATATGTAAACTGCAATTTCTGATGGCGAGAGTCCAGGAGGATAACTTTCATCCACCTCCCTCAGAAAAACCTGAAAATCAAATCCCATAAGTTTAAGCAGTTCTTGTCTGCGCGGTGATTTGGAAGCCAGAATAATTGGCGGAAATTGTTTGATCATCTGATTGGGCTTTGCCAAAAATAAGAAAAGCGGCCAAAAGCCGCTTTAATTTGTAGAAAAAGAATCTTATACTGAACTCGTCGTTATAAATATAGTTTATAAAGTCTTTTTTTAGCTTGTATTAAGTTTTTATCGATTGGAAATATGCTCCTGTGCTCTTTTTATTGCATTCCCGCCTTTCGCTCATACCCCACAAGCCTTAAGTACAGGCCGGTATCCGCTACAATCGGGTTTAAAAACATCAGACAGTACAATTAAAACCTGATCTATCCCCTAGTCAATCAAAATGGGTATATCAACGTGAACTCAACAAAAAAAAAAAAAA
>CAZGCG010000053.1:0-1618 GCA_964524205.1 uncultured Sphingobacterium sp.
CCTTTTTCAAGTAAAAATTTAGCCAGGTATGAACCATCTTGTCCAGAGACCCCGCAAATCAAAGCTTTCTTCACGTATCTAGTTTAATAGCCTGTATTCAAATTGAATACGCAGAAAATGATAAATAGTTTACGAAAGTGCTAATTTTTATTGAGAGCTGCCCTAAAATTTTTTATTAATTCTTCAGTATTCTTCTCCCATGAGAAAAGTTTCAATCGTTCGCTTCCCTTCCTGATGAGCTCAGACCTAAGTTCTTTATCTTCAATCAGTACCTTCATTTTATTACTGATATCTTCAACATTGAAGGGGTCGAAGCATAATACGGCATCGCCTCCAACTTCCGGAAGGCAAGTGTTATCAGATACGATTACGGGCAGGCGATGATGAAAAGCCTCCAATACAGGAACTCCAAATCCCTCATTAATTGAAGGGAAAGCATATATTTCAGCATATTTATAAAAATATGCCAAATCCTGATCACTTGCATATCCTGGAGTCAGGACAAAGTCACAGAGTCCAAGTCTTTTAATAATTTCACGAATAGCAGCACTATCATCCATGTCATTTTTGGGACTTGGTTGTCCTACAAGAATCAGCGAATAATCCTGATGCCCTGAAAGCCTCAATAAATTAAAGGCCTCAATCAATCGGACTAAATTTTTTCTTTTTTCAAGCGTGCCTACATGTAAAATAAATTTTGATGTAGGAATATTGAATGTTGGAGTATATCCGGGTTCAGGTTCAGCTACCGCCATTTTCTTTGGTGCAAGGTGGATGGCCTTGATTTTTTGGCGGTCAATGCCTGTAAAATGAGAGATCCTGTTTCTGGCGTACTCTGTTATTGTAATAATAAAAGGCGCTTTTTTTGCAGCGTTCACTCCAAAAACCTTAAATAATTTGAGCCATTTCGCATTATAGTGGCTGGAATATTCAAAGAAGAAGGCATCATAAAATACAGGTATGGCTTTGAATCCCGGTGTAAAATACGGGACAAAGTAATCTGTGCAAAACAGGATATCGCATTTATTAAGGTTTGCTTTAATGGGAAGAATTACCTGTTTCCAAAAAATAAACCGGATATGCTCAATCAATTTTAGCAGTTTATAGCGACCAGTATAAACTGGAAATGAGGTATCGAAAAAGATGAATTCACAATCGTATTTATCACTCTTAAATTGATTATAAATCTCTTCCAGATAAGTTTTTGAACCCGTTTTTGCAATCCTGAGGTCACGAATATCAAGTCCTACTCTTATTTTTTGCGACATAGAAGGGTATAAATCATAAGTTTTGCAAAATTAATTTAATTATCAGGATTTGGACCCTGATAAATGGTTTTCCTCAGATAATTTAGTAATATCAGGGGTGTGTTCTGAGATCATGTGTACAAAAATTCCGGACAGAAACCAGCTCATATAAGAAATGTAAACCGATGATTCAAGTTCTGAGGTTAATAGCGGAATAATAAAACCAATTTTCATTAGTAGCAGACTTAAGCAGACTTGTCTTTCTTTGCCCTGTAAATGCGGATACCATTTCCAGCAGTTTTTGATAAAGTAAATATGCATCCAGAGGTACAGCAGCAAAGTTATTATTCCTGTTTGAACGCCAATGATAA
>CAZGCG010000053.1:1718-10521 GCA_964524205.1 uncultured Sphingobacterium sp.
ATAAAATAACTGGCAAGAGATGATCTGGATAGTGCGAAAAAAATAGAAAATTGGGTAGCAATTATTGCAATGATACCAAGGGTGTCAACTTTAATCTTGTTATCATCGGTTGTATAAAGGCCAGCCAGGATTGCCAGTGTTAAAAGGGTGGATGCCGCAAACTCAAGAGGATTTGCAAAAAAGCTGGCAAATCTCCTGAGGCCTGTTGAGGTTTCAAATGTCCATGAAAGACCATAATTACCACTTGGTTCCTGGTTAAAATAGTAGAAGTTAAAATCGGCATATCCTGTCAGTGTCTGAAAATGCTGGTCGCTGATAATTTCAAATACCAGGATTCCTGCAGCTGCAATAAAAACAGCAAGTATATAATGAAAGTACTTACTGATATAAATACGAGCGGGGTCAAAAATGCGGCCAGCACAATAAATCAAGGTAAAAAAACTTGAACTTTTGAATGCGATTACCTTATCTCCTAAATCATATTGCCCAATGGGCAATAAAACATAAAGGAGTGTAATGAAAAAATAGGCCAGAATTACGTAATCTATCGTTTGAAATCTGATTCTCCTGTTTAGTTCCCAGATACCAATCCCCAGGGTAATTAGAATTAACAATTCCTTTAATGGCTGCATAAAGGGGACAAGGGTTGCAAATCCGGATTGGAGAGCTGCTGAAAGACTGGTAGTATAAATGGGGAGGCCAATAATCAGAAATACTAGAACACCCTGTTTATTCCTCGAGATCAGGTTTTTAAGTGCAATAAAAAAGGCTGAGAAATAAATTAATGGGAATATGAACATTCTTACCTTAAATTATTGTGAGTATGACGAGATCTGAATGAAAATTTTGTAAAAATATATGAATTATTGGTTTAGGCCTAAATTATATAATTGTTTTATTGACTGTTAACAGGTTGAAGGGTTTTTAAGCGCTATTTTTAAAATTTAGACATCTGCTTTTCAAATAAAATAATCCTCTATTTTTGTTGATACAATGAATAACCAGAACATAGTAATTGCTGCACTGGCAAGAGATTGCGAAGATTCTTTGAGGGCTAATATTCCTGTGATTGAAGAGCTAAGAACCAAATTTTTATGGTCTCAGGTTGTTGTTGTTGAAAATGACAGTATAGATGGAACGAAGGAATTATTAAATGAGTGGAAAATAAATTATGATAGGGTTAATATAATTTCTAAAGATTATGGAACAAAAACAATTCCTGATAAAAGTGATTTAATAATAAACCCAATGACCAGCTATCAGCGTATTGATAAAATGGTTTTTTACAGAAATCTTTATTTGGATTATATCAAGGAAGTTAATCACCCAATTGACTTGGTTATTATAATTGATATTGACGTATTAGAAATTTCTTTGACAGGTTTACTTGATGTAATAAACTCTTTTGATAGTAAGATTGGAGCTGTTTTTTCAAATGGTATGAGTATAATGAAAACTCCTTTTGGTTTATCAGAAATTTATTATGACATATTCGCAGTATGGGAGTATCCAATATTGAATGAATTTAGTTATTCAACGGAGTCTTTAGCCAGAACATTTAAATCCATTAATAAAAATGTTAAAAAATCACCCCTTTATGGCGTTATTTCTGCTTTTGGCGGTGTTGGAGTCTACAATTATAATGCAATTAAGAATCTGCGTTATAAAATGGTATTGAATCCTTTAAACAAGCAGGAAGCCATTTGTGAACATATCCCCTTCAATCAGGAAATTATTAAACAGGGATTCAGTAATTATATAGCCAGAGATTTTAAAGTCATTTATGAAAAACATAATTTGACTCTGCTATTAAAGCAAGTTTTACCCCTAAAAGTCTTTAATTTTTTATATCCTATTATACTAAAAATTAAGAAATGATTCTTAGATGGGGGTAGGATTATTATGATCTATAAAATAAACAGAATTATATGGTATTTGACTTTAAGAGGCTAAAACTCTGGTAGTCCTGCTAAGTGCAAACTCCTTAACCTTTTTACTAATCCCCTCAGCATCAAATCCACATTCCTTCCATAATTCAGGTTGTTCTCCATGCTCTATTACCTGATCAGGGATTCCTAGCCGGACTATGGTAGAGTTATAATTATTATCAGCCATAAATTCAAGGATAGCACTGCCAACACCACCCTGAAGACAACCATCTTCAACAGTGATGACATATTTAAATTTTTTAAATACCTGATGAAGAAGTTCCTGATCAAGAGGTTTTGCAAAACGCAGATCATAATGGGCCGGATGAATTCCTTCTGCGTTGAGCTCATAACAGGCTTTTACAGCTTCGTTTCCGATATGTCCTATACTTAATATTGCGACATCTTCACCTTCACAGATGGTTCTGCCTTTACCAACTTCAATGGCCTTAAGGGGGCGTCTCCATTCAGGCATTACCCCGGTTCCTCTTGGGTAACGTATACTGAAAGGCCCCATATTTTCCTGTTGTGCAGTATACATCAGGTTCCTTAATTCCTCTTCGTTCATAGGTGCCGAAACGATCATGTTCGGTATACAGCGCATGTAAGCAAGATCATAGGCACCATGATGAGTTGGTCCGTCTGAACCTGCAAATCCGGCACGATCAAGGCAAAAAACCACATTTAGTTTTTGCAGAGCTACGTCATGAATAACCTGATCATAGGCCCTTTGCATGAATGTTGAGTAGATATTGCAGAATGGGATCATCCCTCTGGTTGCAAGGCCGGCTGAGAAGGTTACGGCATGCTGCTCAGCTATACCTACATCAAATGCCCGATCTGGCATAGCCTTCATCATGATATTCATTGATGAACCCGAAGGCATGGCAGGGGTTATTCCCATTATCTTTGAATTCAACTCTGCAAGTTCAACCAGAGTATGTCCAAATACGTCCTGGTATTTGGGTGCTGTTGGTTTTTCGCTCGCAGTTTTTTGTATTTCTCCTGTGATCTTATCGAATAATCCAGGCGAATGCCATTTGGTTTGATCTTTCTCTGCCAGAGAATATCCTTTGCCCTTAACAGTTACACAATGTAACAACTTTGGGCCGGGTATATGTTTGAGGTCGTTAAGAACCTTTGCAAGATGTTTAACATCATGTCCGTCAATTGGTCCGAAATACCTGAACTTGAGCGCTTCAAAGAAATTGCTCTTCTTTAATAATCCACCTTTTATAGTTTTCTCTATTTTTTTAACGACCTCATGAGCATTTGGACCAAGCTCAGAGATTTTTGACAAAACATTTGAAATGTCTTCCCGGAAACGGTTGTATGACTTTGATGTAGTTATATCAGTCAGGTATTCTTTTAATGCACCTACATTCGGGTCGATCGACATGCAGTTATCATTCAGGATTACAAGAATATTTGAATTTTCAATGCCACCATGATTCAGAGCCTCAAATGCAAGTCCTCCGGTCATCGCGCCATCCCCGATTACGGCAACATGCTGTCTGTCGGTCTCACCCTTATAATTTGAAGCAACTGCCATACCTAAAGCAGCAGAAATAGATGTCGAGGAGTGACCTACTCCAAATGTATCGTACTCACTTTCAGACCTTTTTGGAAAGCCACTCAGACCTTTGTAAATCCGGTTTGTATGGAAATCTGCCCTGCGGCCGGTCAGGATTTTATGACCATAGGCCTGATGGCCTACATCCCATACAAGCTGGTCGTATGGCGTATTTAGCACATAATGTAGGGCTACCGTTAATTCAACAACGCCTAAGCTGGATCCAAAATGTCCGCCATTTACTGAGACGGTATCAACAATAAACTGTCTTAATTCTGAGCAGATACGTTCAAGATCTTCTTCTTTAAATTTTTTTAAATCCGAAGGGTAATTGATCTGTTCCAGAAATTCGCCCGCCTTAACTTCCATTTAGGGTTTATAATTATAGTTCATGCAAAAATAATGTATTTGTTAAACATTTTTATTTTTTTGTACAGACATATATTATGTTACTCTCATTACATTTGATTAGAATTATGAATGTAAATGACGCTTTCGAGATCAGACTACCCCAATTTGAGGGGCCTTTTGATTTGCTTTTATTCTTTATCGAAAGGGATGAACTGGATATTCAGGATGTTCCGATAGCCAAAATCACCGATGATTTTCTCGACTACCTGCATCATATGAATTCATTGAACATAGAGGTTGCAAGCGAATTTATTTTTGTAGCAGCTACTTTGATGCGCATAAAGGCAAAAATGCTTTTACCCAGGCCGGATCTCGATGATGAGGGAAATGAAATAGATTTAAAACGTGATCTTATACAGAAACTAATTGAGTACAAGAAGTTTAAGCAGTTTGCAGAACAGTTTAAATTGCTTGAAAACGAGCGTTTTATGCAGGAAAAGCGGGGTAATATCTCTTCTGATCTTTTGCAAATGGCATTGACTGCTGATCCGGGTGAGGAATTGGAATCATTCGATCTGTATAAGCTTATGATGACCTTTAATAAAGTTCTACAGCGAAGTTTGCAGCGTGATAATAAACAGGAGCATATTGTTGAACAATACCCCTATAACATTGAGTCACAAAAAAAGGTTATCGACAGGCTTCTGGCTATAAATAAGCGACTTGATTTCAGGGATCTTGTCACAAATTCTGACAATAAAGTTCATTTTGTTTACAATTTTATGGCATTGCTCGAAATGCTCCAGCAGGATTTGATCTCAATACAAACAGGAATTGGATTTAATAATTTCTGGATTGAAGCTAAAATCGGTTCAATCAATTCTTAATTTGTATTTTTGCTTTACAATTCTTAAAATTTAATAGTTCAAACAAACACCATTATACATCCATGAAGAGAGATAAACTTATTTTCAGCCTGATTGATGAGGAACAAGAGCGTCAGGAAACCGGTCTAGAGTTAATAGCATCAGAAAATTTTGTAAGCAAGCAGGTTATGGAAGCTGCGGGCTCAGTCCTGACCAATAAATATGCTGAAGGTTTACCGGGCAAAAGGTATTATGGTGGCTGTGAAGTTGTTGATGAGGTTGAAAATATAGCAATTGAACGGGCTAAGGAATTATTTAATGCAAGCTGGGTTAATGTTCAGCCGCACTCTGGTGCGCAGGCAAATGCTGCTGTCCTTTTGGGTTTGCTTAATGCAGGTGATAAAATTTTAGGATTTGATCTTTCACACGGAGGCCACCTTACCCACGGTTCACCGGTCAATTTTTCAGGCAAATTATATAAGCCGCATTTTTATGGTGTAGATCGTGAAACAGGCCTTATCGATTATAAGAAGCTGGAGCAAGTGGCATTAAAAGAAAAACCAAAAGTTATTATTTGTGGTGCTTCTGCCTATTCCCGAGATTGGGATTATAAGTTCATCAGATCAGTTGCAGATCAGATTGGAGCATTGGTCATGGCTGATATTTCTCATCCATCCGGCCTGATTGCCCGTGGATTATTAAACGATCCACTTCCTCATTGTCATGTTGTAACTACTACCACCCATAAAACCTTAAGAGGTCCAAGGGGGGGAATGATCATGATGGGACAGGATTTTGAAAACCCAATGGGTCTTAAAACCCCGAAAGGTGAATTGAGGATGATGTCTTCTGTTTTAGATATGGCAGTATTTCCGGGTACACAAGGTGGGCCTTTGGAGCATATCATCGCCGCAAAAGCAATTGCATTTGGGGAAGCTTTGAGTGAGGGTTACATGAAGTATATCATTCAGGTAAAGAAAAATGCCGAAGCAATGGCAGCCGCCCTTGTAAATCGGGGTTACCAGCTTATTTCGGGCGGGACAGATAATCACATGATGCTGATTGATCTAAGAAATAAGAATATTACCGGAAGGGATGCTGAAAATGCACTCGGTGAAGCCGCAATAACTGTTAACAAAAATATGGTTCCTTTTGACGATAAATCTCCATTTGTAACTTCTGGCATAAGAGTTGGTACAGCTGCGGTAAGTACCAGAGGCCTTAAGGAAAAACATATGGAAAAGATCGTTGAACTCATTGATGAGGTAATCTCAAATCCGGATAGCGAATCCAATGCAAAAAAGGTTCGTAAGAAGGTTAATGAGATGATGGGTAAGCATCCTTTATATAAATAATACATATGTCCGTAAGCGGTGTGGGGAAAGGGATCGAAGATTCCAGAATAAGTGCACTTTATGAATATCAGGTTCTTGGTTCATTGCCTGAAAGTGAATTTGATTCCATCACACGTTTAGCTACATATTTAAGTAAAAAACCTATTGCCACCATCAGTTTTCTGGATGGGGAGTACCAGTTCATTAAATCACAGGTAGGATTTAGTATTGAGAGAACTTCTGTTGTGGATTCTATTTGTCAGTTTGCTATCGAAGGATCAGAGATTCTCGAGATTAATGATACCCTTCAAGATAACAGGACTTTAGGTTTGAAATGTGTTACAGGCGGAGCAAAGATCAGATTTTATGCAGGTGTTCCTATAATAAATCCCGAGGGATATGCACTGGGTTCATTGTGTGTAATGGATGTGGTGCCAGGTGGCCTGGATGAGCAGCAAAGTGAGGCATTGAAGATCCTTGCGGATCAGGTCATGACTCATCTTGAAGTAAAACGTCAAAATAGAATACTAAATGAGCTGATTCAGAAGTACGAGGATATCAGTACAATGTTCAACAGTTCGGCCGAAATGCATTGTATTTTGGACAGGAATGGCACTATTGAACTGATGAACAATATCGTTGAACGATTGCTTGGATACTCAGTGGCTGAAGTCCTTGGGCGTTCCATATGGGAATTCTTTTATGAAGACGACATATTGGCGATGGTTCCTCAGCTCGAGAAGGGCCTGGCAAGCGGGCAAAAGAGTTTCGAACTTGAGGGAAGGATTAAATTAAAAGATGGTTCAACCAAATGGATGGGCTGGTCGATTGCTGTCAGAAATGAAAAATGGTTTGCAAATGGCCGTGATATCAGCGATAAGAAGAAAATGGTCGAGGAACTCGAACAATTATCCCTTGTCGCCAATAAAGTCAACAATGGCGTAATCATTAGTGATAGTAATAGTAATGTGATCTGGGCAAATGAAGCTTCCCAGGAAATTACAGGATATACTCTAATTGATCTGAAAGGTAGAAAACTTGGCGACGTATTAAAGGGTAAGGAAACTGATAATGAAGTAATCCAAAATGCGCGTGAGTTGACTAGGAACAAGCAATCTTTCGCAGTTGATTTGCTCGCATACCGAAAGGATGGGACTCCGATATGGTTATCAATCCTGAATTCAGTTATTCTTGACAGGGATGGCAATATTGACAAGGAAGTTGAAGTAATCATTGATATTACTGAGAGAAAGAAATCAGAACTGGAACTTGAAATTTTATCCATGGTTGCCAGTAAATCGGCAAGTGGTATTGCTATCAGGGATGGGAAAGGAAGAGTTACCTGGGTTAATGCTGCTCTTGAAAATATGTTGGGTTATACATTTAGCGAGATCGAAGGCAAGCGTTTAAATGATATTGTTGTTGGTGAGAACACTGCAACTCAGCCCTTGGAAATTGCTGAAAAGGCAATAAGGGAGAAAAAGCCTTACAATATTGATTTACTCATTTACAAAAAAGACCGTTCTGTAATATGGGTAAACTCAACTAATACGCCAATTCTAAATGAGAAAGGTGAGATAGAGCGACAGGTAGAGATTATCAATGATATCACAGAGCGTAAATTTGCAGAAGATCAGCTCACATTGCTTTCACTCGTTGCCAGCAAGACAATTAATGGTGTAGCCATTAGTGGCAGTGATGGCAAAATCAAATGGATAAACCAATCGCTGCAGGATTTAACAGGCTATTCGCTTGAGGAGTTTCAGAACACCCGTCCGGGAGATTTGTTGGCTGGTGAGGGAACAGACATGGAATTGCTGAAGAAGGCAAGACAGCAGGCTGCGGATTGCAAACCTTCAAATATTGAGTTACTCAGTTATAAAAAGGATGGCACTCAAATATGGCTATCCATTTCAAATACTCCGACATTTAATACAGATGGAAGTCTTGACCAGCAGGTTGAGATCATCAATGATATCTCAGAAAGAAAACTGGCTGAACAAGAACTAATCAAAACCCGGGAAGAAGCTTTGCAGCTAAGTAAGGCTAAGGAGACATTTCTTTCTGTGATGAGTCATGAAATCAGAACTCCCCTGAATGCCGTAATTGGGATGTCGTATATCCTGATGGATGATAATCCGACAGAATCGCAAACTGAAAATCTGAAGATTTTGGGATTTTCTGCCCAGAACCTGCTGAATCTGATCAATGATGTTTTGGATTTTACAAAAATCCAGACCGGAAATATGGTTCTTGAAAGTGTTGACGTTAATTTAAAGGAACTTGTTGCCCAGACTCTGAATTCTCTTCAATTCAAGACTGCAGAAAAACATGTGGCATTGAAATCAGAGATTGACTATCGTATTCCTGCGAATGTGATAGGGGATAATACACGCTTATACCAGATCCTGATCAATCTTTTAGGTAATGCCGTTAAATTTACAGAAAAGGGAGAGGTCAAGTTGAAGCTCGATCTGGTTGAGGAAAATAAGAAATTTGTAAAGGTGCGTTTTGAGGTTTCGGATACAGGCATTGGAATACCTGCCGAAAAGATTGATGATATTTTCAATTCCTATACTCAGGCCAGCACTGATACTACCAGGAAATATGGGGGTACCGGACTTGGTTTGGCGATAACAAAGAGTCTCATAGAACTTCATAATTCGGAAATAAGTGTAGAAAGCGAATTGGGTAAGGGTTCAGCATTCAGCTTCATTATCCAGTTTGACCGTTCAACGACATCAACTGTAA
>CAZGCG010000053.1:10621-13861 GCA_964524205.1 uncultured Sphingobacterium sp.
GGTTCAGCATTCAGCTTCATTATCCAGTTTGACCGTTCAACGACATCAACTGTAAGTGTTGATAACAAAACCCCGTTGCAACAATTAACCGGACTTGTTTTGGTGGTTGATGATAACGAAATCAATCGTCTTCTTGCCAGTAAAGTAATTACCAAGTGGGGCGTGAATGTTGACTTTGCTGAGAACGGAAAGATTGCCCTTGAAAAAGTGCAGGAGAAGAAATATGATTTAATCCTGATGGATCTTCATATGCCTGTGATGGATGGTATGGAGTCTTCCAGAACAATCAGGAAAATGGGTGGATATTATGCTAAGGTACCTATCATCGCTTTAACTGCTTCACTTTTTGCACACGAACTTGAAACCATTACAGAATGCGGTATGGATGGATTTGTAATAAAACCATTTGTACCTAATGACCTGTACAATAAGATCAGACAATATCTCAGTGTTAAATCTTAGTTGTAACAGAAAAAGCTGACGCCTATGGCAATCAGCTTTTTCAATCTAAATTAACGCTCTCGTATGCTTCTACGCACGAAGGTTTTATAGGTTTCAATAATTTTCATTTTTTTATTCAATAGACCTGCCTACTACGTCAATCTCGATGAGCAACCACAATTGTTGTCTTAAAAAATAGTTTAAATGCGAAGAGAAATCTCCTGATCAAAAGCACAGCCTCAAATCAACGGATTTCTCCACACCGTAAAATCCAACCTTAAGAAGAAAGTACTGCCGCTGTGTTCGAAATGACGGATCCCTATCCCGTCATTCAGCATAGGCCAGGGTGCAAATACTGATTTTAAGTCCATCAATTTTCAGTAATTCAATACTGCAGGCCTCCATTGTAGCCCCGGTGGTCATTACATCGTCAACAAGGATAATGTGTTTATGAATCAGCTCTGAGGGGTTTTTGATGATAAAGGCATCTTTCAGATTTTCATACCTGGCAAATCTTGATTTTTTGGTTTGAGATTCGGTGTTTTCTGTCCTAACCAAATGTTGCGTACTTACAGGTAGTTTTAGAATCGAAGCCAAACCTTTAGATATTTCTTCACTTTGGTTATACCCTCTTTTTTTCAATCTTACCGGGTGCAAAGGTATGGGTATGATTATATCTGCGTTTTTCAAGGCTTCGGATCGCATCAGTTGCCAGGCGAAGAGTTCTCCCATTCTGATTCCCACTTCCGGCTTTTTATTGTATTTCATCTGGTGCATCAGGTTTTGGACCCTGCTTCCTTTCTGAAAGTAAACAAAGGCCATGGCTTGTTCGAAGTTAAATCTGCCCCAAAGTTGCCTTGCCATCTTGTTTTGGGTATCAATGTGAAAATTTGTACGGGGTAGGTGATAGATACATTCGGTGCAGATTAGCTTTTCGTTTTTGAACAGATTTCGTCCACATGCTGCACAGAGCTCTGGAAAAAACAGGCAAAAAAGATCGTTGAAATAAACCAGAAACCTTTTCATAAGAATAAGGTACGAGGCTTTCGTAATGAAAGAAAGGTGGTGTGTGTGATGGTTTAGGGAATGGTAATACCAGACAGGTTAAGTTGAATTAAACCTTATGAATTTTACTGCTCAAATTGATGAGATCCTTCGTCGCCTCTCAATATCACTAAATTGAGAAATTCCGTTGGCTCCTCTGGATGACAGGTGGTACAAATGCTCATTCCTGTCATTGACAAATAGACAAATTATCAAATGGACAAATCAGCCCATTTGCTAATGATCTAGTTTGCTAATTGATTCTCAGCTTTTCACCGCCAATTGTCCACAGGCTGCGTCAATATCTTTTCCTCTGCTTCTGCGGATATTGGTATTGACACCATTTTTGCGCAGATGTACAGCAAATGCTTCAATCTTATCTTCACCAGCATTTTCAAAATCGGCAAAAGAGATCGGATTATATTCGATGATGTTCACCTTGCATGGAATATGTCTGCAGAATTTTACCAGCTCTTCAGCATCAGAAATATTATCATTGAAATCATTGAAAACAATGTATTCGTAGGTAACCGGATTTTTTGTTTTTGAGAAATAGTATTTTAGTGCTTCTGCTAATGCTTTGAGGGAATTTTGCTCATTGATGGGCATAATGGTGTTACGCTTTTCATCATTTGCCGCATGCAGGGAAAGGGCTAAATTAAATCGTACAGCATCATCACCAAGTTTCTTAATCATCTTTGCTATCCCGGCAGTTGAAACGGTGATTCGTTTTGCAGCCATATTCAGTCCGTCAGGAGCTGTAATTCGCTCAATAGATTTCATGACATTAGCGTAATTCAGCAAGGGCTCCCCCATTCCCATATAGACAATATTTGTCAGGGCTATATTATAATTTTCTTTGGCTTGTTTGTCAATGAGTACTACCTGATCATAAATTTCATCGGCATTCAGGTTACGTTTTCTATCCATATATCCTGTTGCACAAAACTTACAGGTGAGGCTGCATCCAACTTGTGAACTCACGCAGGCAGTCATACGGTCTGTAGCAGGTATCAGCACTCCTTCAATTATATTGCTGTCAAACAGTTTGAATGTGCTTTTTATGGTTTTGTCATTACTGAATTGCGAGTGATGAACCTCAACATTATTGATTGTAAAAGTTTGATTTAATTTCTCTCTCAAAGATTTCGAAAGATTACTCATTTCATCAAAATCAGTGCATGATTTTTCCCACAACCATTCATAAACCTGTTTAGCGCGGAATGATGGTTCGCCCATCGCAATGAACTCCTGCTTCAGTTGTTCCATGGATAGGCTTCGAATGTCTTTTTTCTCAGATAATGGCATTGTTTTGCAAAAGTACGGAAAATTAGATTGCCGGAGGCGTTATCAGTTGCCAGTTACCTGTTGCCAGTTACCTGCTGCCAGTTATTTGTTACCTGTTGTCCGTTAGCTGTTAACAGTTGAACAGGTAAATTAGAAGTGAAAACGAATCTATCTCAATACTCAATACTCACTACTCAATACTGACTAATATCTCCTATTTTTGCCATATGCTCAGATACCTCAGTGCAGATTATATCCTCCCGGTTAGCGGAGACCCGATTAAGAACGGGATAGTTGCTCTGCATCAGGATGGCGAGATCGATGCGGTATATACTGCAGAAACTGCAAAATCTATCACTGAACCAATAGACAGGTATCAGGGTATTATAGTTCCGGGCTTCGTAAATTCCCATTGTCACCTGGAGCTTTCGCATTTGCATGGTAAAATTCCAAAAGATACAGGTCTTG
>CAZGCG010000054.1:0-13701 GCA_964524205.1 uncultured Sphingobacterium sp.
ATTGACAAATTGATCAAGATCATTTCCATAAAACCTTCAAAATAATATCTTTGTTAAAAATAGAATAATCTTGAAGAAACGTATCGCAATTTTCGCATCAGGGTCAGGGTCAAATGCTCAAAAGATTATGGAGCATTTCAAAAAACACATGGATGCTGAAGTTGTTATTGTTCTGACCAATAATCCTGAAGCTTACGTTTTACAACGTGCTGATAATTTTGAGATCCCATCGCATATATTTGATAAGCATGAATTCTACAAAACGAACAATGTAGTTGATCTTTTAAAAAACCTTCAGATTGACCTGATTGTTCTGGCCGGTTTCATGTGGCTGATCCCACAAAATCTATTAAAAGCATTTCCAAACAAGATTATCAATATTCACCCTGCCCTCCTTCCCAAATACGGGGGGAAAGGTATGTATGGCGACCGGGTACATCAGGCAATTCTTGATGCCCATGAGGAGGAGTCGGGTATCACCATCCATTTTATTGACGAACATTTTGATGAAGGTGAAATTATTCATCAGTCGCGTTTCAAAATAGAACCCGGTGATGATCTGGAAATGCTCAAATTCAAGGGACAGCAGCTGGAGCATTTACACTACCCAAAAGTGGTTGAGCAATTGTTAAAAAAGATGAAGTCTTAATTTAACATCCTGCGGCCTTAGGCAAATCAAGAAAAATCAATATATTTCAAAAAACTCCCGCACTTGCCTTTATTACAAATCTGAATTAGCTTCAGATTTTTCATTAAAATTTCATAGCAAACCGATCAAAAAAACTATCTTTGCGGTTTTAGAATTAAATATCAATGAGCCATCCTGTCAAGATCAAAAACGCCTTAATTTCAGTCTATTATAAAGATAATTTAGAACCTCTTATCCGCCAGTTACATGAACAGGGTGTGATATTTTATTCAACGGGAGGTACTGAAAAATTTATTCGCGAACTTGGTATAGATGTGATTGCTGTTGAAGATCTGACCGGATACCCATCAATTCTGGGCGGACGGGTAAAAACCTTGCATCCAAAAGTTTTCGGAGGCATACTGAACCGTAGGGGAAATAATGAAGATAAAGCCCAGATCGGGCAATACGAAATTCCGGAAATTGATCTGGTAATTGTTGACCTCTACCCTTTCGAAGAGACTGTCAGATCAGGAGCTTCTGATGCCGATATCATCGAGAAGATTGACATCGGAGGAATTTCTCTGATACGTGCTGCAGCCAAGAACTTCAATGATGTGGTCATCATTGCTTCTAAAGACGACTATAAAACTTTAGGCGATATTTTAACTGAAAACGGGGGCTATACCACACTTAGTCACCGTAAAGCATTTGCACGTCAGGCATTTAATGTTTCATCTCACTATGATACAGCGATTTTTAACTATTTTAATCAGGAAGATCCTTTAACCGTTTTCAAATACAGTGAACAAAATGCCAGTACACTTCGTTATGGGGAGAATCCACATCAAAATGGTGTTTTCTATGGCGATCTGGATGCTATGTTTGACAAACTAAACGGCAAAGAGCTTTCTTACAATAATCTGGTTGATGTCGACGCTGCAGTTGCACTGATCGATGAGTTTGAAGAACCAACTTTTGCAATACTTAAACACACCAATGCCTGCGGAATTGCAAGCAATGAATCCATAATTGAGGCATGGAAAGCAGCGCTGGCTTGTGACCCCGTTTCTGCCTTTGGTGGAGTATTGATCTGCAATCGTGAAATTGATGCAGAAACAGCTGCTGAAATCAATAATCTGTTTTTTGAAGTGCTTATTGCCCCTTCATTTGCAGAACCTGCAAAACAACTATTAACTACTAAGAAGAATCGTATTCTGCTTAAAAGAAACGATGTTAAACTACCCTCCAAGCAGTTTAAAACATTATTGAATGGAGTAATTGAACAGGACAAAGATATGCTGATGGAAACAGCCGCCGAGATGAAACCTGTTACTGAACGGAAACCAACTGAGCAACAAGTAAAAGACCTGGTGTTTGCAAATAAGATCGTGAAACATACCAAATCAAATACGATTGTACTTGCCAGAAATTCTTGTTTGATTGCAAGTGGCGTTGGTCAAACCTCCCGGGTCGATGCACTTCAGCAGGCTATTGTAAAAGCAAAGGCATTTAACTTTGATCTTGCAGGTAGCGTCATGGCTTCAGACGCATTTTTTCCATTCCCCGACTGTGTTGAAATTGCTGCTGACGCAGGAGTTGCGATGATCTTACAACCCGGAGGATCAATTAAAGATCAGGAATCAATTGATATGGCGAATGCCAAAGGTGTGGGCATGGTCACCACAGGCATCAGACATTTTAAACATTAATAGAACTCTTTCAATAAAATCATCAGGTTTTATACTACCATGATTGATAAAAGAGTTTATCTTAGTAAATACATTTTCAACACGATAAGAAATAGCTAATGGGATTATTTAATTGGTTTACACAAGAGATTGCAATTGACCTGGGTACAGCAAACACTCTTATAATACATAATGATAAAGTTGTGGTTGATGAGCCTTCGATTGTGGCTTTTGACCGGACTACAAATAAAGTTATTGCTATCGGGCGACAGGCTATGCAGATGGAGGGTAAAACCCATGATAATATCCGAACTGTCAGGCCATTAAAAGATGGAGTAATTGCCGACTTTAATGCGGCTGAATATATGATCAGGGGAATGATTAAAATGATAAACAATGGCAAGGGCTGGTTTTTCCCATCCCTTCGTATGGTTATCTGTATACCCTCAGGTATTACTGAAGTTGAAAAGCGTGCAGTGCGTGATTCTGCCGAAATTGCCGGAGCAAAAGAGGTTTACCTGATCCATGAGCCAATGGCTGCCGCTGTGGGTATTGGTATTGATGTGGAAGAGCCAATGGGAAACATGATCATTGATATTGGTGGCGGAACTACCGAGATAGCAGTTATTGCACTCTCCGGAATTGTCTGCGACCAGTCTATCAGAGTAGCAGGGGATAATTTTGACAGCGATATCGTTCAATACATCCGGAGACAACATAATATCATGATTGGTGATCGTACCGCAGAGAAGATCAAAATTGAAGTTGGTGCTGCTCTGCCTGAACTATCGGATCCACCTGCAGACTATGCTGTGCAAGGCCGTGATTTGATGACTGGTGTACCTAAACAAATCACAGTTTCGTATACCGAAATTGCACACTGTCTTGATAAGTCGATTTCAAAAATAGAAGAAGCAATCTTGAAAGCATTAGAGATCACCCCTCCTGAACTTTCTGCAGATATTTATCAGACCGGTATTTATTTAACAGGTGGTGGTGCATTATTACGGGGCTTAGATAAACGTATTGGCGCAAAAACCAAACTTCCTGTTCACGTAGCTGAAGATCCATTGCGTGCAGTAGTACGGGGAACAGGCATCGCCTTAAAGAATATTGGAAACTTTAAATTTTTAATGCAGTAAAGTAGTAAGTAATAAGTTATAAGTTCCAAACTCTGCACATTATACATTCAGATCTGTCATTGTTCTGATCTACACTTCAATACTTTCAGATATAAAGTCATAAGCAGGAATACAAAACTTATAACCTACAACTTAAAACCTACAACTTATAACCTACAACTCAAAGTATGCGTAACCTCTGGCTTTTCATAAGTAAGTACAACGCATTTTTTTTGCTCGTAATCTTCTTCACCATCTCACTGATCCTGCTGATCAATAATAATTCATATCAGCGTGCCAGTGTTTGGAACTCATCTAATCAAATAGTTGGAACTGCCTATGAACGGGTAAATGAGTTCAGCAGCTACCTCGTTTTAGGAAAAACCAATGATAGTCTTGCAGCAGAGAATGCCAGGCTTAGAAACCTCCTTAAATCCTCTTACTATGATGATAGCGTCAAACAGGTAACGGTAAAGGACAGTGTACTTAAACAACAATATACTTACACTGTAGCCAGGGTAATCAATAATTCAGTACACCAGAAGAATAATTATTTAACAATCAACCGGGGTAGCAAACATGGAATAAAGAAAGGAATGGGTGTTATTGCTTCAAGCGGAGTCGTCGGTATTGTATTGAATGTTTCCGAAAATTTTTCAACAGTACGGTCCCTGCTCCATACAGAAACTAAAATCAGTGCAAGTGTAGATGGAAATATTGGCTCTCTGGTTTGGGGAGAAGGAAATTATGACTCCAGATTTGCCCTTCTCAAGGATATTCAAAGCCATTTAACCATCAAAAAGGGGGCAAGAGTAATTACCTCAGAGTTCTCACTTTTTCCTCCTGGTACCAATATCGGCTATGTAAGTGAATCAGATACACGGGATGGAAACAGTGCCCTCAACATTCAGGTCAAGCTGGACACCGATTTTGCAAAATTACAATACGTTTATGTGATCATCAATCTGCTTTCAGAAGAACAATTGAATTTGGAAGCTCAAAATAAAGTCGAATAATGGGACGGGCAGTGATTATAAATAGTATTCGTTTTATTTTACTGATTGCCACTCAGGTTTTTCTTTTTAAGAATATTGGGTATTATAATCTAAGCATACCCTATCTCTATATCCTGTTTATTCTCCTGCTCCCTTTCGGAATACCGAATGCGCTCCTATTTTTGCTGGCCTTCTTTACTGGTATTACTGTCGATATTTTTTACGACACACTCGGACTGAATGCTATTGCCTGTACAGTAATGGCTTTTGTAAGAATTGTATTTATATCTGTAACTGTACAGCGGGATGGTTTTGACAATGAACCAGAGCCCAGCCTCGGAATAATGGGATTCAGATGGTTTATCTTTTATGCGGTCATCCTGACCTTCTTTCACCATCTGATCTTATTCAGTTTTGAAACCTTCAAATTCTCAGAACTTGGTTTCACTTTGATTCGCGTTGTTCTGAGTACTCTTTTTACAGTTTTCCTGATTCTGATTACTGAGTTTGCCTTCTTCCGCAAGAAAATCAGGTAATTTTTTGTTGGATCTTTATACTTTCGGGTCTGCTCCCATCGCTGGAACATAATTCAAACCGGGAGTCATATAATGAAGCAGTAATACCCTCGAGTATCTGAAATTGAAAGGCGCAAGAATAAGAACAATGGGGAAAATTGTAGCCATATATAACCATGGGCTCTCAGTATTCCCTGTGATTAGGTAGGTCAGAATTCCTGCGGTTATCATTTGCGCAACATTTAATGCATATGAGATAAACATCGCAACATAAAAATATCCTAATTCCCGTTCGTATTTCAAACCACAGTGCGGACAGTTTGTATGCATTTTCTGGGCTTTAAATCCATACATAGAATTTACAAACATATCGCCCCTCCGGCATCGGGGGCATTTTGAGTTTATAACAGCATTAAGTTGCGAAACCGCCTTCGGTTCATCGACTGGATTGATTGTTTTCATCTGTTTATTTTTTATTACTTTCTTTTTTCGGATGGAGCCTTTGATGATTTAAGCTTTTTAGCCTGAATTCCTCGGGACTAATCCCAACATTTTTTTTAAAAGCCCTGCTGAAATAGGAATTATCAACAAAATTAAGCTGACCCGAAACTTCACTGATAGTCAGTTCGGGATTCATTAATAGCCTTTTAGCCTCCAGAAAAAGTCTGTCCCTGATTAATTCTCCTGCCGATTTTCCCAACAAATGATTGCATAAAGCATTCAGATGATTGGGAGTAATAAATAAGAGTTCAGCATATTCTTTGGGCAATTTCAGATCAGCATAATTCTTCTCAATAAGCACTTTATAGTTTTTCAGGAGGGTATGATTCCGGGAAGCAACTATCTCATGATGTGGAAAGTTATTTAATCGTGATACTAGAATAAAAATTTGCATCAGCAAAGTCCGAACGAGAGTAAGTCCGGATAACCTGTTACCCAAACTTTCATCCAATATCTCCTCAAAAATCAGCCTGACCTTCAATTCAAGTTCATCCGGCATCTGTATCACAGAATCTGATGCTACGCCACTGAAAAAAATAAAATCATCCAGAAGATCAGGCTTTAATAAGAACGACTGAAAAAAAGAAATAGAAAAATTTATAACATAACCCTCAACAGTTCCTTCAAAATTCCAGTTATGAACCTGCCCGGGAATCATGAAATACATCTGATTCGCCTTCACAGGGAATGTTTGAAAGTCGATACTATGAGTACCCTTACCTTCTTTAAAAAGAACTATATGATAAAAATTGTGACGATGTGAATAATAAAGATCTTTATGAGTATCCCAATATTCAGATAAACGCGCTACCAGAATATCCTCATGCCTGAACTCCGAAAACGAAGTTATGTCATAAACAGGAATATCACTTTTCATATTTACAAATATAACTAAAGCGATTAGGCAATTATGGCATAATTCATCGTATTGATGGTGTTTTTTACTTTAAAGCCACGGAAATAGACATTTCATAAATGAAATTTTTATGTAGATGGTTTTAATAAATGGAATCACATTTGAAAAATAACACAACCAAACATATTAGATTCTATATCAGGAAAACGATTCTGTAATAATCCTGGGAATTGATAAGATAATTAAAGAAAGAACTCTAAGCAGGCGGGCCCTGTTTTAAGAAATCTGCATAAAAATCCGGAATGGTACTTTTTCGAATTCCTTCGACAGTTTCTCGAACATCATAAACCAACTTTATAATCTCAAAATTCACATTGCAGCCTTTGTCTTCTGAACTAAGAGTAATCAAAACATAAACAGCCCGCTGCAATACTTCTTTCGTTCTGCCAACTGATCCGCAATTAATTACCGTTTTACCTCTCCCTAATTGCCTGATATAGGATAGATGAGTATGACCCATAACCATCACATCCGCCTGGCTGGTATCCAGCATATCAAGCAGATCTTTCTCTTCATGATCTTCATAGACATATTCATCATTACTTCGGCTGCTTGCATGTACCAACAGTAATTTCAGCGGCTTGCCATTAAAGATGAAATTCAGCATAATCTGCCCGGGCAGATGCGCAAGAAACTCTTTATTAGCAATACTGATATCTCTTCTGGTAAAATCTATAGCCTGAACCCTGGCAGTTGCTTCGGCGTCGCTATGCTTTTTTAATCGCTTAAGCGGCGTATCATAAGCAATTCGCTCATCGTGATTGCCCATTATTGTAGGGATATTTCTTGATCTGATTAGTTCAATGACCTCATTAGTCCAGGGTGCAAAATCAACAAGGTCGCCGAGACAATAAATCTGATCAACTTTATGTATATCAATATCAGCCAAAACCGCTTTCAAAGCCGGAAGATTAGAATGAACATCACTGAATATGGCAATTTTTAACATTTTCGACTTAAAATGCAAAATTAAGCATAAAGACGATTTATAATAGTTAGTTCATATCTTATTCCTCTTAATTAATAAGCATAAATTAATTAGACTGGGCTTATGCCCTCAGAATAAATTCTTTCTTACTTTTACGGTTTGATATACAAAAATGACAGAAAATTTTTCTGATCATTCGGTCTATTAAAAATTAACAATTAGGAAGAAACAAAAAAATTTATCTGATCAGAATTAATGAATAGTTTTTTTGCGAGAAAGTTTGTAGTTCAGGGAATCTTCATCGCCATAACCATAATTCTGCTCATGCGTCTGTTTTATATACAGGTGATCAGCGATGAGTACATTCTGTCCGCAGAAAATAATGTGATCAGAAGATTACCCATTTATCCTGCACGCGGAGTTATTCTTGATAGGAATGAAAATATCCTTGTACAAAACGAGCCCGTTTATGATCTGATGGTTATTCCGAGGGAAGTAAAGCCATTCGATACAATTGAATTCTGTAATCTGATCGGGATTGATAAAAAAGGATTTGACAGGAGATTCAAAAAGGCCCGATCCTATTCTCCATACAAAGCCTCTATTTTTGAAAAGCAGCTTTCCGTACAGATTTATGCATCCTTTCAGGAGAAGCTGAGTAATTTTCCGGGATTTTTTGTTCAAAACAGAACTGTTAGAAGATATCCGGATAGTATCGCGGCCCATTTCCTGGGTTATATCGGTGAGGTCAATCAAAAAGTAATTGAGAATTCCAAAGGCTTTTACAGTCAGGGTGATTATCATGGAATTACTGGTGTTGAAAAGTCCTATGAGGAATTATTAAGAGGCCAGCGGGGTGTACAAAACCTGATGGTTGATGCGTTAAACCGGCCAAAAGGTAATTATGCGGATGGAAAATATGATACTGTCGCAGTTGCGGGTGAACATATGATCTCTTCATTGGACAAGGATCTGCAAAAACTGGGAGAGCAGTTGATGAAAAACAAGATTGGCAGTATCGTCGCAATAGAGCCTTCAACAGGAGAAATATTATCATTTGTCAGCAGCCCGGGTTATGATCCAAATCTGATGGTTGGCCGCCAGCGAGGTAATAATTACATGGCCCTGCTCAACGATACATACAAGCCAATGTTTGTCCGCCCAATTCAGGCAGAATATCCTCCAGGCTCAATTTTTAAAGTAGTTAACGCTCTGGTTGCCCAGCAATTCGGATTAATTAATGAGAATACTTATTTCTTTTGTCCGGGTGGCTACCGTTATGGACGACAGGGTTTTATGGGCTGTACACACGTCCATGGATCAATTGGGCTGAAAGGTTCAATTACTGAGTCGTGCAATACATATTATGGTTATACCTATGCCAGAATGATTGACCAGGCAGGTATGCGGCCGGTAAATGCCTATAAGAAATGGCGGACAGCCGTTTCTGCTTTTGGAATTGGAACTGCATTGGGAATTGACCTGCCGGGAGAACGTAATGGACTCCTTCCTACTGCCGATTACTACACCAAACGCTTTAAAAATGACAAATGGGGCTCTGCTTTTACGATATCATTATCAATTGGTCAGGGGGAGTTAGGAATAACTCCGCTACAAATGGCAAATGTAATGGCCATCGTTGCTAACCGCGGATTTTTTTATAAGCCACACCTGATTAAGGCAATTGGAGATGAAAATGTTATCAGAGATGAATTTTTGAAAAAGAATAGTGCCGGGATTGATTCCAGGTATTTTGATGTAATCATAGACGGGATGAGTGCGGTAGTAAACCAACCCAGCGGTACAGCCTGGTACTCACGAATTCCGGAAATTGAAATGTGTGGTAAAACTGGTACAGTACAAAACCCGCATGGAAAAGATCACTCAGTTTTTGTCGCATTTGCACCCAGAGAAAATCCCAAAATTGCAATTGCAGTAGTCGTAGAGAATGCGGGGTTCGGAGCAACCTGGTCGGCACCAATTGCCAGCCTAATGGTTGAAAAATATATAAATAAAAAAATCAACAGACCCAAAGCCTATATGGATCGGCTGATTGATGCGAATTTGCTCCCGGGCTCAGGTAAAGTAATCAGAAAGCAGGATTCAGACAGCACCGTAAATAAAACAGTATTAACAGAAGCGAAGATAAAATCAAATGAATAATCAACGCAGCCTCTTTTTTAATGTAGACTGGTTTATCATACTAACCTATCTGATCCTGTGCATTATTGGCTGGTTCAACATCCATGCTGCGGTTTATGATCCAATGAATCCGAGTATAATTGATCTGGATACAAATTATGGTAAACAACTGATCTTCATTATTTCAGCATTCGCTATAGGATTCGCTATTCTGCTGTTTGACAACAAATTTTTCAATACCTTTTCTCCGGTATTTTATGGAATTACCATTCTACTTCTGATTCTTGTTTTGATCATCGGTCGTAATGTAGGAGGAAATCAGGCCTGGATTCCTATTGGCAGTTTCAGGCTTCAACCCTCAGAATTTGCTAAATTTGCTACCTGTTTATTACTTGCCAGATACCTTAGCTCCGGTACCATTAAAGTGCAGGAGTTCAGAACCCAGATAACTGCGGCATTCATCATACTCCTTCCAACAGCACTTATTTTACTGCAGCCTGATGCCGGTTCCGCACTGACCTTCAGCTCTCTTATACTGGTATTGTATCGCGAGGGACTATCAGGCTATTTCCTGGTCATTGAGGGGCTTTCCATAGTGCTCTTTGTGCTAACGGTTTTATACAACAAATACGTAGTTCTTGTTGGTGTCATTGCCCTTTCAGCTACCCTAATTTATTTTTATCGCAAAAGCAGAAAATCATTAACCATCATCGGTTCAGGATTTATTTTTTCTGTCTTATTTATATTTTCTGTTGATTTTGCCTATAACAAGATTCTGAAACCTCACCAAAAAAACCGGATTGATGTTATTCTTGGAAAGGTAAATGACCCTCGTGGAATAGGATACAATTTAAATCAATCTAAAATAGCCATCGGCTCAGGGGGGCTATGGGGTAAAGGATATCTCCAGGGTACACAAACCAAATATGATTTCGTTCCCGAGCAAAGTACCGACTTTATTTTCTGTACTGTAGGTGAGGAATGGGGCTTTGCGGGCTGTTTTCTTGTGATAAGTTTATATCTTTTCCTTTTGATACGGATAGTAAATATTGCAGAACGTCAGCGATCTTCCTTTTCGAGGATTTATGGCTATGGCGTAGCTTCAATATTGTTCTTCCACGTTTTTATCAATATTGGAATGACCATCGGATTAATTCCGGTGATAGGGATCCCTCTCCCATTTTTAAGCTATGGAGGATCTTCCCTATGGAGTTTTACGATCCTGCTGTTTATACTGCTTAAATTTGATTCTAACCGAATGGGAATTATCTAGAAAATCGCTGATTTAGAATTTCGTAGAACTTATCTGCAACATTTTGTTTCTCAGCCCAGTTATTCTTGGAAGAATAGTTTTGCTTAAGGAAATTATCAGCAGACTCAAAACTGTCAAAACGATTCAATATCTCGATGGCTTCACTATAAGCCAGACTGTAGCCATTGAACAGATCTCTTACAAATACTAACTTGTCATTCAGATTGATCAGACTTTTCAGGTCTTTTATCTGCCTTTGAGCAAACTGGCTCGAGACTGTACTTTGAGAAGACTGAGATGCAAGTATCTCATTAATTGTAAGGGGCTGCTCTTCAGCATCAGACTCTTTAGTAATGTTGTTAGCCGGTTCCTGAATATTATCTTCTTCAAATACTCCAAACACAGGATTTAAATCAGTTTCAGGTAGTGCTTCCTCAATTTTTTCTGTCTCCAACGATTCTTCAATTTCTATTTCAGAATCATCCTCAGGCTGGACTTTCAATTGGGTTTTCTGCTCAATTACTTCCATTTCCTCCTCGGTGAGCGGGCGATCAAATAAATCATGTGCAGCCTTCTCTTCATAATCGAATGATTGGATAGCTTCATCCTTAATCTCAAATTTCCATTCAGGAATAGTCACTTCATCTTCAATCATGATGTTCTCAGCAGGCTCCTCCCGGACAAATGGCTCAGGCCTTACGATCTGAGCAACGACAGATGATTCCGGCTCAGGGATATTTAGTTTCGAATTATGATTAAGTTTCTGCAGAATAGTAATATGATCGGATAAAAAATCTGCATTGGCAGCAAAAAGCTCAAGTTCAAGTTCATTCAAATTTTCGGGATCCTGGGACAGGTATTCATATTGCTCATTCAGTTCTGCAATAATTCCGGCAACTTTCTTAAAGATTTCTTTCTTATTCATTCTCATTGGAATATTGGGGCCGACCGGGTTGAATCAGCCTGAAAATAGTATCATGGCAAAAAAGCCATAATCAAATATAAGCACATTTATCAAATGTATTGACTAAAAATTGATCATTGAATCGCTTTTATGTGCTCTTAAATCCATTAAAAATCGGATATTAGTGGCAGGAAAAAAGAGGGACAAACAAGCAGAATGTTATTCAGTGAACACAATTTTAAGCGGAGAAAAGAGCTCAGTGGAAGCATTGAAGTTATCTGCGGATCAATGTTTTCGGGTAAGACAGAAGAACTGATCAGAAGACTTCGGCGTGCCCAGATCGCTAAACTGAATGTCGAAATATTCAAACCAAAAACAGATACCCGCTATGATGAAAACTCGGTGGTATCCCATGACCTGAACTCCATTCAATCTACCCCTGTTGAAAATGCCGCTTCAATCCTGCTCCTGAGTTCAAATACTGAAGTTGTCGGAATAGACGAAGCCCAATTCTTTGACGATCAATTACCTGATGTATGCAACACTTTAGCTAACAGAGGAATCCGGGTAATTATAGCCGGACTGGATATGGACTTTCAAGGCAAACCTTTTGGACCTATGCCTGAACTCATGTCTATTGCTGAGGTGGTAAGTAAGGTGCATGCTGTTTGTTTACAGTGTGGGGGACCTGCAACTTATTCATACCGAACTGTACCAAGCGAATCAAAGATATTACTGGGTGAAAAGGAGAGCTATGAACCGCGCTGCAGAACCTGTTTTAATACAATTTCTTGATTGCAATTCCTAAATTTTATCGTTTTTGACATAAAGCATGACCCTCTTCAGGTAAGACGAAGTCAAAATTCAATTTAACTCAGACTTACAAATCTTTCGTATATGTCAATAAAGCAACCGGATGAGAACTATTCCTAAAGTTTTAATTGCAATCAGTCTCTTCATAATCTTTGCTGCAGGATGCAGCAAAAAAGAAAGTGAGACTACAGAAATACAGCTTACGTATGCAGCAATTAAAACTGCATTTGGAGAGAACATAAATCTGAACAGCTTAGCAGAATATGCTGGCCAAACCAAGCCTGTATACATCCAAAAAGACAATACAGGTGGCAATACGATATCCAATGCCAAAGCCACAATTGGGCGTGTACTTTTCTACGATAAGAATCTTAGTATTAACAATACCATATCCTGTGCAAGTTGCCATAAGCAGGAATTTGCATTCAGTGATCCTGAAATTATAAGCTCAGGTGTATCCGGAGGGCTAACACAAAGGCATTCAATGCGGCTTGTGAATACAAGATTTGCTGTTGAGCGCAAATTCTTTTGGGATGAACGGGCGGCAACTTTAGAACTCCAAACCACACAACCAATTCAGGATCACGCCGAAATGGGTTTCAGTGGTCAGAATGGAAGACCCGGACTGAGTGTCCTGCTTACTAAATTACAGGCACTTGATTATTACAATGAACTGTTTAAGTTTGCCTATAGTGATATTAATGTAACAGAGGCCAGAATTCAGGAATGCCTGGCTCAGTTTATCAGAAGCATTCAGTCTTTCGACTCAAAGTATGATGCAGGCAGGGCATTGGTGGCAAACGATAATCAGAATTTTCCGAACTTTACTCAGGCTGAGAATACTGGTAAAAATTTATTTATCGCAGCTCCAGTCTTTGATGCAAATTCAAGCAGAATTGCTGGCGGACTTGGATGCAATGTCTGTCATAATGCCCCTGAGTTTGATATTGACCCCAATAGCAGGAATAATGGAATTATCGGGCAGGCAAATGGTGCAGCAAGGGACTTTACAAATACCAGAGCGCCGACTTTACGCGACCTGACCAAGACAGACAAAAGAGTAAACACCTCTATGATGCATACCGGATCAATCACCGGTTTGAGAGCAGTACTAAACCATTACAATACAATCAACCTTAATACAAATCAAAATCCAAACCTTGACCCGCGCCTTGCACCAAATGGCATTGGACAGAAGTTAAATCTTACTGACAATGAGATTAATGCAGTGGTTGCATTTCTTGAAACTCTTGCAGGATCTAATGTGTATACTGATAAAAAATGGAGTGATCCTT
>CAZGCG010000055.1:0-13683 GCA_964524205.1 uncultured Sphingobacterium sp.
ATAATGCAAGATCCTAATTGAAAAACACATATTGGTACTCCATTTCAAATTAATTCATGTTTGCACAATTCAGGAAGCTCCCGATTTACGCAGTAAATTATGCATAATTTGCTGCACCCGCTTATCCGGGCCATGCGGACGGCTCCAGTGCGACCATGGCAAAGTATGCCCCGGTGGCATGCCAAGAGCCTGTGCCCAGAAAATTGTGGAGGCACTGAACACAATATTTCCCTTTGGAGCAGTATAAATGGTCGATGTCCATCTCTGAGGTTTAACACCGCCACTCCATGCAGTACCTTCAGCCACTATCTCAAGTCCCGGAATTGGAGCGGGTTCACCCATATATTCCCAGCCAATAAGCCCTGGAATACGATCCCCCTTTTTAATGCCTGTATCCTTAAACATCCAGTGTTCGGGTTTAGTGATGATCCAGTCGCCACCCCCAGTAATAGGATCTATATTTCGAACCCCCATTAAGAATCCTTCATCAGGACCGCGCTCAGGAAATGGCCCGTTTAGATTCTCGCGATCAACGGCATACTTATTTTGAGCTCCGTATGGACCTCCCCTGAAAATTATCCGGTTTTCCTGCCCATTGCTATTTGCCCTGAATGGCGAAACCCAGCAGACTGAATTACCTGATAAAAACAACAGATTAACACCTTCATCACGCATCTTTACGACACTGTTATACTGACGGATGTCCCAATACTCATCATGCCCGACACTTATAAAAGATTTACACTTTAGCCCGCGTTCAGGTGAAATCATGTCGCTGTTAGAACAATAGCTTATATCATATCCATGTTCTTCAAGAAAATAGGTTAATGGTTGCTCGAGCGAAAGAAATTCACCGGAACCGAAGGAAAGTGGGTCATTTACGACACCGGTATATTGTGATTGTCGTCCATAAGGCCGATCAAAGCTGACATCAGCCCAGGGACCTTCAACACCTTTAGGATGTGTATAAACTGAATAATTATTTGGCCATCTGTTGTATGCCTGCCAGGTATTATCAGAACACTGAAAAAGTACATCGGCAGGACGGTCATCACGGACTATGAATATGATATAACTTTGCCAGTAAGGAACATTCTCATCACCGGGTAAAGTCGTTAAACGACCGAGATAAACTCCGCTCAACCAATCATCCGGAATAGTAATGGAGGTACAGGGCTTCCATTTACATTCATGCAGACTTTTCAGTCCGGGTTTAGGCACAGGCTGTGAATAACCATCAAATGGACCCAATTTCTTCATCAATCGGGCACCGCATCCACCATAATAGCCGGTACGAAAGATCTCGATCTCAAATTTTACCTTCTGATCCGTTGAAACCATTATATCAAGGGATTCTCCGGCTTTAACACTTTGCCTTGAACAATAACCCTCAATGGAAGGACAACGCTGGCCATCCTTGTCAGGACGAACACGGGTAAGCTGCCAATCTGTTGAACCGGGTTTTTTGTTCTCAGCCTCAATCAAACCACTTTTTTGCTGATTTACCTCAGTAAAGCCTGATAATGGTACAAGCGCTGCTGCCAATCCGGTCCGGGCAGCATCAATGAGCAATTTCCTTCGGGATATATGATTAGTATGTTTCTTCATTCTGCCAATTATTAGGACACCGTGTAAATCCTCTTATATAAAATTTACATCCAAACATTCTACCATTCCACTGATGAGCCGTCTCTTGCTTACATCAGTGGAGGCAGATTTATTTAAAGGTTAAATTATGCTAATTTTATTAATCCAATATCCCAAAACATAGAAAAGACCTGAATTCAATACCTTATGCCCCAGCTTTGAGGTAGGCAATCAACTTTGCCATTTCATCTTTACTAATGCTTTGCTCCAGTCCATCAGGCATCAGCGAAAGTCCCGAATTACTGAGTGATGAAATATTTCTCCTGAGAATTGATTCATCAGTACCAAAAGTTGTACGAAGTGTTAAGCTATTCTCATTTTCTGAAACCAGCCAGCCTGAAAATGATCGGCCATCGTTTGTACTGATGGATATGGACTGATATGCTGGTAATACTTCATAATTTGGAACCAGGATGTGAAGTAATAAAGCATCAGCAGGCTGGTTCTTTACACCGGTCAGATCCGGGCCGACCTTCCCTCCCACGTTCTGATAGGTATGACATGCTGAACAGGCTTTCTGGAAAACTGCTTTACCCAATTTAGCATCAACCTGTGCCGTGAGAGCTTTTCTATAATCCTGATATACCGTCATCCGGTCGCCTCCCTCCAGTTCTTTGAACAATATCTTTGCGCGATCACTGATCTGCACGTTTTTATCACTTATCAATCGCATTCTATCAGCCGATGACAATTCAGCTCCGCTAATTGTGCCCTTTTCAATTGCCAGAAACAATTCATTGATAAATGATGGTTTTGATACCACTGCTGCCACTACAGCTGATTTTATTCTTGGGGTGTAGGCCGACCATGCCTTTTTCTCCAATAAGATTGCTGCTCCGCGTGGATCATCCAAACGCGTGAAAGAGGATATAGCTTCCAGTAATAATTCAGGTGGAGTACTTGGAACCATCATTTTCTGAAGTGCAGAATGACTTCGTTCAAAATCTGTATAACCTAATAAAGCAGTTGCCGATATTCTTAGTCTGGTACTTTCAGTCTGTTTTCCCGCTATATCTAATGCTCTGTTAACAAAATTATCAAGTGAAGAAATATCAGAACCTGAGGCATTATTCCCCAGAATGGCATATAATAAACCTTTTGGGGATGTTCCAAACTCTTTTGATCTGCCACTGATACCCTCGGCCAGTCCAAGCATCGTAGCAATTCTCCATTCCGGATCAGCATTGGATACCAAAACCTCCTGCAAAAGCACACGGCAGGCTTCAGCTGAAGCACCATTTCCAAACAAGCGCCCAAGATCTTTCATAACCGAAGCAAAAGCTACCGGTTCTGCATTTTTCTGATCCCTGAAAGCTGCTAAAAATTCGGGCATACGTTTTTCAATACCGCTTAATACTGCTGCACGAAACCACTTATCGGCCCCATCCCTTGATGCTGATTTTGCTAATGCCTGTACAACCTGCGGCCCTTCCATTGAGCCCAGAACCAGGGTACTGTTATAACGAACACGAATAGCCGCATCATTTGAGGCAGTAACTATTGATTGTACCAGTTCAGGGTATTTTTGAGACATATTCCCTGCCAATAAAACAGCCTGTTCACGCACTCCGGCTTCCTTATCTGCCAAAACCTTCTTTAAGGTGATTAAATCCAGAGATCCCAGTGAGTTTAATAACCAAACGGCACGGGCACGACTCTCAGGAAAAACAGATTCAACAGCAATCTTTTTTAGCGCAGGAACTGATGTCTTATCCTTACGCTCAAGCAAAAGCCTGTGAGCAGTATTTCGCTCCCACTCCTCTCCGGAAGCCAGGTACCTGGTCAAATCTGCTGTTTTTGAGTTAGAACTCAATCCTGTTGCTGCATTATATTTCTTTGGAACAAAATCTTTCCGAAGGATCCGGTAGATTCTTCCATCAGTCTTGCCGCTTTCCCAGTCCAAACCTGGCCTGGCTTCTTCAGGAATATAAGCCGGATGATCAATCACTTTGCGATGCATATCAGCCAGGTATAGTCCTCCCTCGGGTCCATGCTGCAGAGATACCGGACGGAACCATTCATCTGTCGAAGAGAGAAACTCTCTGCCTTCATAAGGTGTTTTGGATTTGAAAGAGACTCCTTCAGGAGAAACAATCTGTCTTTGAATCAGGTTCTGGGCTGATTCACAGATAAAAATATTACCCTTGTGGGCAGATGTAAGTCCGCTGCCATTAAAAACCATCAATCCACTGGCGGCAGTAAAGGTACCTGCATGGGAACGGCCAATTAGCTTCGGAATAAAATCAGCACTGGTAACCGACCTGCTAACCGGATAGACCGTTGCCTCGGCCTCAACCTTTGAAACATTTTGAACTGTTTCATTGAAAAGAAGATTAGCATTCCGGCGAAGAAACCAGGGTTCCATGACAGAATGCATGATCGGATGCCTGTTTGAGCAACCGAATCGCCGTCCATAGGCGTCGAATGTCAATCCAAACTGACTTTTTCCGCCTGTAACCTCAAACTCGAAAGTCTCCGGATTAAAGCGGCCATCGGTCTGCTTAAATGATACCGCAGGACGGTCAGGGTGCTCAGGAGAAGTCACGTTTCCTCCATTCAGTCCGGCTGTAACATAGACCCAGCCATCTAAACCCATAGTAGGATGACTCATCCTGATCTGTGCGGTTTGGGTAGCAAAAAATCCTGTAAGGACTACTTTCCTGATATCTGCAATCCCATCATTATCTGTATCCTTTAAATAATAAATATCCGGAGAACAGGTTACAAAAACTCCTCCTTTCCATGGCATCAGGCCATTTGGATAGGTTAGACCGGTAGCAAATTCAGTTCGTTTATCATAGATTCCATCCCCATTGGTGTCTTTTAAAAGTGCTACACGGCCAAGAGTGGTGGTAGAACCGCCTTCAACTGGATCAGGATAACCTCTGTCTTCAACAACATACATTTGACGATTTTCATCAAAAGCAAGTGCTACCGGATCAATAACCAGCGGCTCAGCGGCAATAAGCTCGATACGCATGCCGGGTTCAATCTGAAAACTAGCCAATGCCTTCTTTAACCTCTCACTGCGTGGATCAGGTCGCAAGGCAGCTATAGTAACTGTTAGAACTATCAATAACAATCCAAAAATCTGGTATTGTCTGAAACGAAATCTATTCATTGTTATTTATATAAAAATCTGGAAGATAAATGTGCTAATCAAATATAATTTCTTGTGCTATGGCATTATGGTACTTTTCTTGAGATGTAAGATACTATTTTATGAGAAAGGAGATGTGAGATTTGAGATGTGAGATGTGAGATGTGAGATATGAGATGTAAAATATGAGTTACATACTCTATTCGCCATTCCCTATTCCCTATTTCCTATTCCCTATTCCCTATTCCCTATTCCCTACTCCCCCCTCTTCAGTTTCTCCAACAGATCAAAAAGCACACTGCTAATCTTAGTAGACGCATCTACTTCCAGATAGCTTGAACGTGCTCTCCATGTTTCATAACCTCCCAGTTTATGATGCTCAGGTGTAGGCAAATAACCATTATAACCATTGGCCAGGGAAGTTGTGAATGTTGTTTTAAAAGGGCTTTTGGCCTTGATATCCAATCCAACTTCAACAAATATTTCACAAGGCATAGCAGCGATTGCCAGATCTCCAATTCGAAAAGCCTGAATAATAAGCGGTACTTGTTTTGGAAAATCCTTGATCAGCATTGTCTCCCGGGCATAAATTTCTTCCATTGTATTCATTACCGGGCCACTTGCCTTAGCAATAATCCCTTTAGCCCGTTCAATCTCTTCCTTTTTAGGTAAGCGTACTCCTAAATTAATCTCTGTTTGTGCAGAACTTAAAGAAATCCAATCCTGATAACGGATAGTTTGATAGGTTTTATAAGCCTCAGCAGCTATGACATTAGCAACCTGGCGCATTTTCTCATAAGGAGGCATGGCAGGAGGGGCTTCATTTGCAAACCAATTGATATTATTAATATTACCACTAGTTCCGTTAGACAACATGGCTACAAATGGGGAAAATCCCTCATTATCAGACTCCAGCAAAACCTTCATTCGTTCAGCAAACATTCCATAGTAATCAGCTGATATTTCACCTGCGCCGCTTCCTCCAACATAGTGCAAGGAGTAATTTGCAAGCAAGGCTATCGGCCGCCCTTCGGCTGTCTGAACTGAAATAATAGGAAGTCCGGGATCAACTGGTCCGGCTGGCTCCAGACGATCCGGATTACCTACACCCGGATTCATTTTTACCTGATCTTCTGTACCAAAGGGATTCATTAATGGTTTGCCAGGTTTCATTCTCCAGCGGCGATTGAATACCTGGCTTGGCTCACTACCAACAGCCCAGCCGATACGAGCCGGAACCAGATTATTATTAGCTCGTACCACTGCATCAGCGATCCTTTCTCTCAGAAATTTAAGATAATCCTTGTCGGGATCACTTTGGAATACCGAGCATGCGGTTCCACCCGAATGGGTGTGAGTTGCCGACATCATCATATTCTCAACAGGAATCCCGGTTAATTCATGAGCCCTCTGTTTGGCCGCATCCAACTCTTCCCTGTAAATCATACAAAGATCAACAGTAAGCATGGCCAATTTTGTTTTCCCATCGTCAAGCACAATACAGCGTGCATGAGTTTCATCATGAATCTGTTTGACCATAACATCCTTCATATTCCCATTAATAGATGTCCCTATTTTAGGGGTGATATTACTGGTTGCGGCACCGGCCCTGAAAACTTTGGCAGGTTGCGCAAATCCAGTTTGGGAATTAATCAGGAGGCTACCTAATAATATTGGGATGCACAGGAGAGAAAAGCCTGACTTAATTTTTAATGAACAAAAGCCTTTGATTATTCCGGTCAGCACTGCCTGGTAATTTTCAGGCCCTAGGGACATTCTGAAATTAGCTTGTTGAGTTTTCAAACTCTCTCTTGTATTCTTCATTGTTATCTTTTTAAATAATTCTCAGGTGCATTAAACTAATTCTCTCTGCCCGGTCAAAACCCAGACCAGAAGAGCGAAATTTTCTCTCGCAAAGACGCTAAGACGCAAAGCTTTAAAGTTTATTTAGATCTCATACTTTTGCGTCTCTGCGTCTTTGCGAGACCATTTTTTAAGCTATAAATGACTCCATTAATACCACTAAATCTCACAAGATTGCTTCGCCGCACCTCCCTGCCCGTCCGGCCAGGCGGGCTCGCAATGACAGGCGTCGTGTCATTGCGATCCGCCCAGGGCGGAGAAGCAATCTCCAATGATCCTATTAATTCAATTCAGGCGGCAGGTTACCATACGCCCATGGTGCTTTGAAAGGTGGCGGTGGAGGAGGCAAAGGAACCTTACCCGGCACCATTTGATTTGCCAGTTCAATACCTGTATTAGCAAATTGCCTTCCTGCAGAAACCTCCAGATTACTGTAGGAAGTCAGACGGGTTTCATAGCCCCCGCCATTCGGGCCTAATGCTTCTTCGGTTGGTACATATCCTGTTATTCCGTTGGCCAGCTCCACCACAAAGGTGAATGGAAATTTGCTTCCTGCCTTGATATCTAATTGGTACTGAACAAAATACTCTGCAGGATTTGATACGAATACCATCGGACCAACCTGGATGGCCTGAACCTCAACTTCCACCAATGGTCTTGCTTTTATGATCGCATCCAAAACGAGGATTTCTTTTGCAAAAGTCCATTCAGTAGTACCCGACTTTTCAGGACCTGCTTTCACAAGTTCCAATGACTTCTGAACTTTCTCAGGTGTAGGAATACGACGTTTAACTGTCCAAACTCGCTGTCTTGAATCCAGTGGTATATCACTCCCGGCACCACGACGAATTAAAAGAAGGGTCTTATAAGCCTCTGCACCAACACGGCCTCCAACGATATCCCACCATTCTTCTGCTCCCGGATTCTGAAATTTAGTCAGGTTATCAACCTGTGTGATATCACCACAAGCTCCCTGCATGAAAACGACAGGTAATGCAGCATTCCCGGTTGCACCGCGTATTGTTCTTTCCATTGATCCAATCCAGCTGGCTGAAATACCTCCCGGACTGGTCGTTGCATGACATGAGAAATTTACTACGGTACCCAGTAAATTACCTTTTAAGTCCCAAACACCAACAGTGCCTACCTGCGGATCAATTGGACCTGCATAATCAATGATATCAGGATTGCCTGCACCAGGATGTGAATAGCTCAATCCATTTTTCATCCGCAAACGACGGTTGTACGAAACTTTGTCTTCATGCCCGTTCCCAACAGCCAGTTTGGCATCCACTCGGTTCTCGTTTGCCAGTACAACCGCATCAACAATTTGTTTCTTTAGAACTTGAGTATATCCGGGATCAGAGACTATCGAATGGTTATTTACAAGATCTTTTACTAAAGGAGAGGCCTTTTCAAAATCCCCCGGTTCTCCCATGCCGATGGGGCCGGAGGAATGGGAATGAGAAGCTCCAATCATGATGTCAGCCGGAAGGATACCACAGCGTTTTTGTATTTCGGCACGTACTTCCTGTACCAGGTGGCGGGTTACAAAGAGTAAATCGATCCCAACCAGGGCTACACGCTTCTGTCCATCATCAAATACGACGGCACGAACTTTACAAGCATCATGAAAGGACTTATGGTGAGCCTTGCCATAGTTACCCGGCGATTCCATACCAATATCAGGGGTAATATCACGTTCAGAGAACCCAGCTTTAAAAACACCTGCCGGTTTAGGCCCGTCTGCTGCGATGCCCGACAAGGCAAGGAGACAGGAAGTGAAGATTGTTAAAAAATATTTCATTGTTTTATCTGGTTAAATAGTTTAAGAATTTCAGTTACAATTTTTCGGGAAGCTGTAGTTTCCACCCTATTAGTACCCAGCCATGTTTCATAACCTCCTACCTGATGTTGCTCAGGGGTAGGAAGGTATCCATAACTGCCATTGGCCAGTTCAATGGTAAAGGAAGATTTGAAAGGACTTTTTGCTTTAATTTCAAGGCCTATTTCTGTAAAAACCTCAAAAGGAATAGCCGCTACACCAAGATCTCCGATAGCAAAAGTTTGCATAAGCACATCAATATTCTCCGGCCATCCATTCATTTGAATGGTACGCTCGGCATAGGTTTTCTCCAGACTGTGAACTGGCTTTTCTGTCTCAGGTTTTGCAAGAACCTTTTGGGCATAAGCAAGCATTTCAGGATTAGGTCTGCGAACTTTCAAATTCAACTCCGATTGTGCCGCACGGAGAGGCACCCAGTCTTTGTATTGTATGGTTTGATAGACACGCAGAACTTCATTAGCAACATCATTGGCAACAATACGCATTTTGGCATAAGGCTGATGCTTTTCTGCCGGGCCACGAAAATTGATATTATTTACATCTCCCGATGTACCATTTGACATGATACCTACAAATGGAGGACCCTGACGATCTGCTTTTAACAATTCCTGGATACGGTCGGCGAACACTGCAAAATAATCTGCTGAAATATGATCTCTGGGTACTCCACCTACATAATGAAGGGAATAATTGGCAAGTAAACCAATCGGACGCCCCTTAAGAGATTGTACCGAAATGAAAGAAACCTGAGGATCTGTAGGGCCGGCTGGCTCCACTAATTCCGGATTAGCTACTCCCGGATTCATCTGAACCTGATCCTTACCACCGAAAGGATTGACTACCGGATTTTTCATTTTCCAGCGGCGATTAAAAAGATGCTGAGGCACATTACCCACACCCCAGCCTATTCTGGCTGGTTCGAGATTATTCAAAGCTATCCGAACTCCATCCGCAATACGGCGAACGAGAAAACGCTGGTACTCATCAAGAGGTCTGCCTGCATTCCAACCACCTCTTATCTCACCAACTCCACTGGCACTGCTGGCAGAATGTGTATGATCAGAAGATATAAGAATCTGAGCCGTTGGAATCTTTGTCTCTTCCAGGATCAATCGTTTGGCCTCATCAAATACTTCACGAATAACACCAACATTATCAACTACAACAAAAACCAGTTTTGTTGTCCCATCATCCAAAACAAGGCTGCGTGCATGCAATTCGTCATGTACATAATTTGCAGGAGGTGGCACTCCAAAATTTCCCACTAAACCTGAACCCAAAGGCGGGGTAATATTAGCAGTAGATGCACCGGCCTGGAAAGTAGCATTCTGAGCATAAAGTCGGGAATCAACACTAAAAATCATAATAAAACCAAAAATCAGTGTTAGAATTCCCTGATAATGACCAAAAGTGGAAAGCTTAATTATTCTTTGCATTGTTGTCCTTGTTTTGCTTTGTTTAAATTTAAACAGGCAGGTGAAAAATTATTTAATTCAGATTTCGAAACCACTCATCGTTTTACCTGATTGAAAAGCTTAAGAATTTCAGTCACAATCTTTCGGGAGGCTTGTTTCTCGACCTTATTGACACTCATCCATGTCTCATAGCCGCCCATCTGATGCTGTTCAGGAGTCGGGAGATATCCATAACCCCCATTCGCCAATCCGATGGTAAATGACTTTTCAAAAGGGCTTTTGGCTTTGATTTCTAATCCTGTTTCAGCAAATACCTCAAATGGAATCCCGGCTATTCCCAAATCTCCAACTCTAAAAGTTTGGAGTATCACATCTATCTTTTCAGGCCATTCTTTCATTTGTATGGTTCGTTCAGCAAAGACCTTTTCCATAGAATGATCAGGCTTAGCTTTCTGCATAGCTTTCTCAGCCCAGCTTAGCGTTTGTGTATCCGGCTTTCTTACATCCAGGGTAAGTTCCATTGCTGCGGCACTAAGAGGCACCCATTCCTTATACTGGATGTTCTGATAAACCCTGAATACCTCCTGAGCGACATCGTTTGCTACAATCTGCATTTTCGCATAGGGCGGATATTGGGGACTTGGCCCCCGAAAATCAATATTGTTTATATCTCCCTCAGTGCCATTTGACATGATCCCTACAAATGGGATATCCTGACGGTCGGCTTTTAACAGTTCCTGGATGCGATCGGCAAAAAGCGCAAAATAATCTGCCGAAATATGACCTTTGGGTACTCCTCCAACATAGTGAAGGGAATAATTAGCAAGTATTGCAATAGGTTTACCCTTCAATGATTGAACAGACAAGAATGAAACCTGAGGATCAGTGGGGCCGGCTGGTTCCAGTAAATTAGGGTTAGCAATACCCGGATTCATCTGAACCATTTCACTTACTCCAAAAGGATTTATAACAGGTGCTTTCAATTTCCAGCGACGATTGAAAACATGTTGTGGTACAGTTCCAGAACCCCAGCCAATACGTGCAGGTTCAAGATTATTTAAAGCTACACGAACTCCATCGGCCATACGACGCACAACAAAACGCTGATAATCATCAAGAGGTTTAGGATACTGCCCGGCTGAATTAGCCCGGATACTCAATGCAGGCTCCGGCGGATTGATTTCATGGCCCGCCCAGGTAGAGGAATGGGTATGTGTTGAGGACATCATTATCCGCTCTTTTGGAATTGATGTTTCTTTTGTGATAAGTTTTTTAGCCGCATCAAACACTTCACGTGGGAGCTCCACATTGTCAACAACCATAATGACTAGTCGAACTTTTCCGTCGTCCAAAACCAGAGAACGGGCATGTAATTCATCATGAATATGGGTAGCTAAGGGCAAAGGCATCCAGCCACCTGCAATTCCTTCTCCAAGAGAAGGGCTGATATTTGCGGTCGAAGCCCCGGCACGAAAAACCTGCTGAGCAAAGGAAGGAAACTGAAAAAGAAGGATGATAATCCCGCTGAGCAATTTCACCGGGAATAAACATTCCCTGATTTTAAGAAAGTTAAATGCTCTTTTCATTTGTTCAATTTTCCTTTTATGCTGGATAGAATTTAATCATCTTAGATAATCTCCCATTCAGTCCCGACAATCCCTTATGTTTTAACCTCTGTTAAATTGAGATAAGTTTAATCCCGGATCTATTCGCTCGTTTGAAAAATGCATTCTGTCCCAGCTTAATTCTTCCTGAGCCTCTGCTGCATTTCGTCCCAGAATAGCTGTCAGTGTCGACTCAGCAGCCTGCTTTATTTCGTTCAGATAATTCCCGGTCTCTATACTGTTAATGAAATTCTTATGCTTGTTTGCATCGGCATCATGTAATGATGAAAGAAAAACCCCGGCAGCCTTTTGTTCTGCACTTAGCTCTGTAGGGTTCCTCGCAACACCAGAGTCCCATTGGTTTTCACCACTAATGAAAACCCCTCCACTGTAATGTGCTTCCGCAATCCCTTTATTACCAATAAATCTGGCGCATACATCACCAAATTGCTTCCCTATTTGAATAGAATGGTAAGAAACATTGACATCATTAGGATACTTAAAGATAACCTGATAATGATTCCAGGCATTCCCAAATTCCACTCCCGAATTCAGTCCCCCATAACCCGAAGCACTTAAAGGGCGTGATTGCAATGCCCGGTTACAGATATCAATCATATGAATTCCCTGATCCACCAATGTTCCTCCGGATAGCTCCCGGAAATGAAATTGGTTCCTGATCCTCGCTTCATCATAGCTCAGTTCTTTATAAGGCTTCAGAGGAATTTCAGAGGCCAGGTAATAAACCTGGGCGTTCACAATCTTTCCGATATCTCCTCTGTGAATACGTTTAATCATTTCTGCATAAGGGCTTGCATGCGGAACCTGAAAACCAATGGCTACACTCACTTTACCATTGATCCGCTCAGCTAATTGCTCCATGCGCCTGCAACCTTCCACATCTATAGCAACAGGTTTTTCACAGTAAACATGTTTACCAGCAGCAACTGCTGCCTCTAAAAATTCGGGATGGGTATAACATGGTGATGAGATCAGGACTGCATCTACCTCTTTGTTATTCAACAATTTGAGATAGGCATCCGAACCCTGATAAATATTCGATTTGGAAATAGCGGAAAATCCCTTTGCAGCGTTTAGCTGGTCAAGTTTTGGTTTGGCCACATCCAGCTGATCCTGAAAAAGATCTGCAATAGCAACAATATGCACATTGGCATTGCGTGACATGGAGCTTATATCGGCAGTTCCTCTGCCTCCACAACCAATAAAGCCTAAACGGATAGCAGGTTTTGCACCTGTGGCAAAAACTGCATCAGGGCTTAAAATTGTTACCGCTGATAATGAAGCTGCACTTTTAATGAAATTCCTTCTTTCCATATTATTTTTTAATCTATTGCTTTAATATACTGAGTGTTATGTTAACAATCAAATGGTGTTAAGTATCAGGAGCCAGGAACCAAGTATTTAGAACCAGGAGCCAAGAACCAGGAATCAAGACAATGAAATAGGAAATGGGAAATTGAAAATAGGAAATGGAAAATGTATCCCGCATCTCACAACTCACATCTCACATCTCACATCTCACATCTCATATCTCACTTCCAACAAGGTATACCCTCAAACTTCTTGCTCCATGTGCTCCAATCACCAGGTTCTGTTCAATATCTGCCGTCTTTGAAGGGCCTGCGATAAATACTCCAAAACCATTTGCTGCGGCATCAATTTGCCGGTAAGCCTCATGCATGTTATTCACAAGATCTCCGGGATTTAATACAATAACAAGATGCTGACAAATGAAGGGCAGAAGTCTGTTGGACATCTGCTTCTCAGAAATCCACATGGCACCATTCTCTGCAACACCAAGCTCAGCCCGAAGGTAGCAAGTGTCCACTGCCTCCAATTCGGATGCTTTCAGGTTTGAGAATTCCTCTGCATTCGAATCCTCCAGAAGATTAATCATAAATTTTCCTTCTGCTTTTACCTCTGCTATATCATTCAGCAAGTCTTGCCTGCTGTTCTCATAATATGCTTTACCACCTGCAGCTTCCACCATGCCAGTAAATTGCTGAATAAGATCAGGGTATTGAATAGTCAGGGAGAGATCCACATCCGGCAGCTCAGTGAGTTCCGGTTTATTCATGGCCACAGCCTTTAAAATTGTTTCTCTGGCACTCATTATTATTTATTTTCTTTAAACCAGTCTCTAAAACTTTTTTCAGGTGCACGAGGCATTTCCCGCTGCTTGTACCA